>JAGXLB010000071.1 GCA_018334915.1 Candidatus Bipolaricaulota bacterium | reverse complement strand
CCCTGGGGAGGAATCGGCTGGTTTACCTCCGGCACTCAAATGAGACCTGCAACTTGGCTCAACTACTCTAGGCTAGTTCCAAGACTGTAGGGGAATAGGTAAAATTAACGGATTCTTAGCCCAAGCACCTTTCCTCATTTGAGTGATGGGTCTTCTTTTGTAAAAGAACAAGATCCGTTGTTAAAGCTGTTTTTCTACAAGCCCGTCCCTCGGGGCGGGGTAATTGACTGGACAAACTATCCCCCTTTCACTAAACTGTTAACCACAGTACTCCAACTGATTGTTCAGATTCGGAGAAGAGGGGTTGGTGGTGGAAATGATCAAGACCATTACTTTCGATTTTGGTGGCGTACTTTACGATTATTACGGGGAGAGACTGCTGAGTGAGCTGGCATCCAGCTCCAAGGAAACAATTGATAATTTAAAAGCAGTTCTGCAAGGATCCGAGCTGGATCGAGCGCACTTCCGGGGAGAAATAAAGGCAGCCGAACTCCTGGAGATTCTGGAAGACATGGTTGGGTTAAAAATGATCGAAGACGAACTCGCTAGTGCATACGCGAATAGCGTAGAACCAAAAGAGGAAATGTTCGATCTCGTACGCGAACTCAATGGCCATTACAATCTACAGCTGTATTCCGATACGCCAAAAATTCTTTACGATCGTGTAATGACCGATATGCCCATCTTCGACCTTTTTTCAAGCGCCACCCTTTCTTTTGAGGTCGGGCAGTTAAAGGACTCACCCGAGGGGCACAAAGAAGTTATTAAAAAGGCTGGCCATTCGGCGGAAGAAATAGTCTTCATTGACGACAGGGAAGAGTTCGTGGAGCAGGCAAGTGAACTCGGTATTAAGGGAATCAAGTTTACAGGCATGAGCAAACTTATAGATGACCTGACAGAACTGGGGGTTAAGCTGGACGGTAAATTCGACTTTTGACGGGAGGGAAATTTATCCTCAAACCATCTACTTTCTCAATCGCAGCTCAAGACCCGGAAACAGGGGAAATAGGAATTGCAGTACAGTCTAAGTTTCTAGCCGCGGGGGCTGTTGTGCCCTGGGCTGAGGCGGAGGTTGGTGCTGTGGCTACCCAATCGGCCGCCAACACCACCTACGGTCCGGAAGGATTGAAACTCCTGAAAAAGGGTGTGGGTCCGGAATCTGCGGTTAAAGAACTCACCAATTCCGACGAAGAAAGCGAGATCAGACAGGTTGGAATTGTCTCCGCCAGCGGGGAATCGGCGGCTTTTACCGGTAGCGAATGCATCGAGTACGCGGGCCATCACAGCGAGGATAACTTTACCTGCCAGGGTAACATTCTGGTTTCCAGGGAAACTATAACTTCAATGGCTCAACGGTTCCGGCAAACAAACTCTAAATCGCTTTCTGAAAGGTTAATAGCATCTCTGAATGCAGCTGACGAGGCAGGAGGAGACAAACGAGGCAAACAGTCAGCAGCGCTTCTTGTAGTAGAAAAAGAGGGCGGTTACGGTGGGTTCAACGACAGAAAGATCGACCTAAGGGTAGACGATAACCAGAAACCAATTGAAAAATTAGGGGACCTGCTTTCCCTGCACAAGCTCTACTTCAGCCAGCCGTCCGATGAGGACCTGGTTGAACTGAACGAAGAGGTCGTAAGAAAAATCCAGGAATTGCTGATTGAACTCGGCTACTATTCCGGTCCCGAAGATGGGAACTACGACGAAAAAACCTCGGAGGCTTTCCTGGAGTACTGCCGTACGGAAAACTTCGAAGAAAAATTGCGGGACGATGACAGGCTCGATTTTCGAATAGTCGAATTCATGGAAAACCAGGTTTCTAACAGTTCCCGCTAATTTATCCTCTGAATAATTAATCTTTGTTTTCCCCTTTCACCTGTAATCCTAGATCGTCCAGTTGTTCCCGGGAAACTTCCATCGGGGCACCGGTCAAGGGGGATTGGGCCATACCTGTTTTTGGGAATGCTATTACATCCCTAATGCTATCCTCGCCGGCTAAAAGCATAGCCAATCTATCCAGTCCAAGTGCTATTCCACCGTGGGGAGGGGCACCGTAATTCAGAGCGTTTAGGAAAAATCCAAACTTCTCCTGAGCTTCTTCCTGAGAAATACCGAGTACGTCAAAAATATCCTGCTGGAGATCTCGGTCGTGTATCCTAATACTTCCTCCTCCCAGCTCTATCCCGTTTAGTACAAGATCATAGGCTTTCGCGTCCACGTTGAGCGGGTCTTCGGACAGCTTTTCCACGTCTTCGTCTCTTGGAGAAGTGAACGGGTGGTGTTCTGAAGTAATATTTCCGGAATCGTCAGTTCCAAACAGCGGAAATCTCCTAACCCAGGTAAATTCCCATTCGCCTTCAGGAATCATGTCATTTTGATTGGCGAGTTTTAACCGCATTCCTCCCAGCACCTCATTTGTGGTCCTCCGGGAGTCCGCTACTATGAAGACTAGATCACCGGGATCAGCTTCGAGTTCATCTAATATCGACTGCTCGGTCTCTCCCGTAAGGTGAGACGTAAATTGTCCGTCCAGGCCCTCTTTATCGACTTGAGCCCAGAGCAGACCTTTGGCTCCAAGTTCTTTGGCGTAATCCTCGAGTGAATCAAGCTGTGATCTATTGTAATTATTCGGATCACTGAGGCTGAGGCCTTTTACGACGCCTCCGTTGTTAACTGTTCCTGAGAAAATATTGAAGTTGGAGTCCGCAACTACCGGGGAAAGATCGACCAGCTCCAGGCCGAACCTGAGGTCGGGCCTGTCCGAGCCATATCGATTCATCGCTTCTTCGTAAGTCATGCGCGGCAGGGGGAGCTCCAAATCCAGGTCCAGTATTTCGTCAAATACCCGTTTTATCATGCCTTCAGTAACTTTAATTACGTCCTCTTCGTCCACGAAAGACATCTCCATGTCCAGCTGGGTAAACTCTGGTTGACGGTCGGCTCTGAGGTCCTCGTCTCGAAAACACTTAACTATCTGGAAGTACTTTTCGAACCCGCTAATCATGAAAAGCTGCTTGAATAACTGGGGTGACTGGGGCAAAGCGTAAAACTTGCCATGATGCAACCGGGATGGGACCAGAAAGTCACGGGCACCCTCCGGAGTACTCTTCGTAAGCTCGGGAGTTTCGATCTCCCAGAACCCTTCCTCGTCAAAGTAATCCCGAATTATCTTAAAAGCCCGATGCCTTAACTCTATGTTGTCCCTCATCCGATCCCGTCGGAGATCCAGGTAACGGTACTTTAACCTAGTATTCTCATTCACTTCCAGACCGCCTGAAGGTGAGAATGGAAGGTTTTCCGAGGAGTTGAGTACTTCCATGTCTTCTACTTCTAGCTCAATAGTTCCAGTATTCAACTCGGGATTGATGTTGTCTTTGCCCCGCTCGATAACGGTTCCTTCTACCTTTATTACGTCTTCTCTGTTCAGGTCTCCAGCTCGTTCGTGAAGATCCGCCCGGTCTGGACTAAACAACAACTGAACTATACCAGATCTATCACGAAGGTCTATAAATAGCAACCCCCCCAGATCCCTTCTAGTTGTAACCCAGCCTGCAAGGGTTATAGATTCGCCTAAATTTTCTTCGCTCAGTTCGCCACAATGGTTTGTCCTCAACAAATCACGATCATCTCCAAAAATAATTGATGTTTCGACAGTTATAGGTGATATACCTTAATATTACAAACACTAAATCCAGGAAATATCGACTTTGTCGATGGGAAGGATTTCTTTAGTCGGACTCCTCGGATTCCGGTTTGAACCCAATATCGCCCGATTTCTCTTTTAGCCGTCTTTCGATATTTTTGTAGCGTTTCCTGGCGTCCGAAGTTACCGAAGCCGGCGTATCATCTATAGCAGCTAGGAAGTGGTCCATACGGACGAATTGCGATTCGACGTCCTCCCGCAGAGCAAACCTGCCGGCTTTCTTGCATACTGCAGCGATATCGGCGCCGGTGAAGTTCTCGGAAAGGTTGGCCAGCTTCTCAAGGTTCACGCCCGGCTCGAGGTTCATATTCTTAGTATGAACTTTGTAAATCTTCAGGCGAGCTTCCTCATCAGGTACGGGAACATGGATGAGTTCGTCGAACCTTCCCGGACGGAGCAGAGCCGAATCCACCATGTCAGGTCTATTTGTAGCACCTACCACTACCACTCCCTGCAGTTCTTCCAGACCATCCATTTCGGACAGCAACTGGTTGACTATTCTTTCAGTTGCCCTCGGTTCACCTCCTGCTCCACCTCCTCTTTCCGGAGCAAGAGCGTCAAGTTCGTCCAGGAATACTATCGCAGGAGACACCTGCCGGGCTTTGTCGAAGACTTCGGCTATTCTTTGTTCGGACTCGCCGTACCACTTGGAGAGAAGATCGCTCCCCTTGGCCGTGATGAAGTTGGAATTGCTCTCGCTGGCGATCGCCTTTGCCATGAGAGTCTTTCCTGTTCCGGGGGGCCCATACAGCAGCACACCCCTCGGTGGTTGGATCCCGATTCTCCTGAACGCATCAGGGTTCTTGAGGGGTAACTCTATTATCTCGGACATCGTCTGTTTGACCTCCTCAAGTCCTCCCACATCCTCCCAGCTTACCTGAGGCACGTCGGCGAGTACCTCTCTCAGGGCACTCGGTTCTATACCTTTATAAGCCTCGAACATATCCTCTCTGGTAACTTCCAGCTTCTCCAGCTTCTCTCCTGGAATTGACTCTTCTTCTAAATTTAGTTCTGGTAACAGCCGCCGGAGAGCGTTCATCGCCGATTCCCGAGCAAGGGCTTCAATGTCGGACCCCGTGAACCCATAAGTAAGTTCTATAAACTCGTCCAGGTCGAGAT
This sequence comes from Candidatus Bipolaricaulota bacterium, assembly GCA_018334915.1. GTDB lineage: Bacteria > Bipolaricaulota > Bipolaricaulia > M55B111 > M55B111 > JAGXLP01. The sequence continues at coordinate 7,130 of JAGXLB010000071.1, read as the reverse complement.
CCTCAGCAAGCGGCATCCCTCGAGTATGGATCATGAATATTTCCTTTCGCCCATCGGTATCGGGAACTCCAACCATGATCTCTCGATCGAATCTTCCGGGTCGACGCAATGCCTCATCCACCGCGTCTACTCTGTTCGTTGCTGCAATTACGACAACGTTCTCCCTGGGTTTCAATCCATCCATTAAAGCGAGCAGTTGAGCTACGACTCTCCTCTCTACTTCTCCGGAAGCTTCTTCTCGTTTAACTCCCAGTGAATCGAGTTCGTCTATAAAGATTATCGCCGGGGCATTGTCCGAAGCCTCTTCAAAAACCTCCCTGAGCTGTTGCTCCGATTCCCCGTAGTACTTGCTCATTATCTCCGGTCCGTTTATAGAGGTGAAGTGGGCATCCGTCTCGTTGGCAACCGCCTTGGCCAATAAAGTCTTACCTGTTCCCGGAGGCCCGTGAAGGAGTACACCTTTGGGCGGGTCGATTCCCAGCCTGTCGAATAGTTCGGGGTTCTTCAGGGGCAGCTCGACCATTTCTCGTATTCTTTGGAGGATGTCGTCAAGCCCGCCGATATCTTCGTAGGTAACTCCAACGTACTTTTCGCCTTCCTCGACCTCCTCGTATTCCGGTTTCAGTTCAATTTGCGTCTTATTCGTTACTTTGACGATACCTCTGGGGTTCGTGCCAAGAACCTGTAACCGAATTTCTCCCAGACCGAAGCTGCTGGAATCGAGAAAGTCCTGAAAGAAACTTTCGGACATTAGATCTGAACCAAACGGGCTTTTCGACCGCCTTATGGTCGTAGAAAGCACGTCCCCCGTTGTCAACGGCCTTCCACCGAGAACCTGCTTCAGGCTCTGACCGCTACCTCTGAGTCTCAGATTATCCGAGGCGGGACCAATAGTCACTTGCTTGGCTTCCTTCACGTCAGCCTTCCTGATTCTAACCTGATCCCCAATGCCCGTCCCAGCGTTATTCCTCATTAACCCGTCAATCCGAATAATGTCAAGTCCTTCGTCCTGAGAGTATCCCTCTACGGCAATGCCGGCAGTCTTGTCGTTTCCCTCAATTTCTATTATATCTCCCCGGGAGATGCCTAGCTTTTTCATGGTGTCAGTACTAATCCTTGCAACCCCTTTCCCGAAGTCCTGCTGATTGGCTCCAGCCACCTTTAGCTCCATTTCTTTCTTCGGATTATCGGCCATAATTTCACCTCGTAACAGGTATTATTAAATCACTCATTATCTTCTATCTGGGTGTTCCCTTAAGCAATATTTCTAAGCAATTCACCAGGTAATAAATCCTCAAATATACTGACAAATTATATATATTAACTAAATAAGGCTCAAGACAACCTGATTTATCCTTAATTTTAATAATTGTAACAGAAAAACTTTTAAAACTCATTTTTCGGGCCTTAATTCTAATCAAAAAACTTTTAAAACTCATTTTCCGTCCTTTTTGCCTTCTGGGGACAACTAACTTATGATTACAATCCAGCTATCATCCAGAGGTGAAGGAAATGAAAAGCGTACGACAGTTAAAAGACATTCTCGGGCTGGAGACCATCCATCAGACTCGGAACAGGATTAAGGCGGTTGAGGACGTGATCCAGCCATACGTAAAGAGGGGAGAAAACAACGAGATCCTTGTTGGTGACGAGGGAGTAACGATTCTAACCAAGTTACAGGATTTGTACGAAAGCGGATTACTCCTATCCGAAGCGGCAGATGTGGTAAGGTCAGATTACTTACCAGATAAAGAAAAAGACATTGATACGGATTCTTCTAGTTCTGTATCATTCCAGTCTAAACCAAAACCCAGGGTCGATCTTGTCGATTATCTCATGGAAGAGCTCGAGTTTCAGCGGGAACTAATTTTAAACATGGCTGAGTCCGGCAGTGATGCCGGTACCCAGAAAGCTAGTGAAGAAAATAGTGAAGATAGATGGTGGCTTGAATGGATGTAACCACACAACTTGGTGATATAAATGGAATTTTCGGTTCCGATCAAAGGTAATCAAAAGCTGAAAAAAGTTATCAATAGGATCCAGAATCACGGAAGGTTGAACGGGCTCTGGACCATTGCAAACGTTAATGCAGTGGATCGATTGGGTATTAATGATCACGGACCCGTTCATTCAAAGATTGTTGCTAATTCTGCCCTCAGGATGTTTCGATTAATTCACAACAGTGGCGTTGAATCTAGCCTGGAGACAGCCCATGATCTGGAAAAAGAGGACGCGGAGATAGTCATCGTACTGGCCGCTGCTTTACACGACCTCGGACACGCCATTCATCGAAAACACCACGAAGAATTCGGGATTAGTCTGGCGGACTCTTTGGTTGTCGACCTGCTTGAGGATATCTACGATGGTTTTCACCTGGGAGTAATGGAAGGCGAAGTATTGCACGCCTGTTATGCTCACGGGACGGAACTGGAAACCCTTACCCTAGAAGCCGGCACGGTAAAGGTCGCTGATGCTCTCGACATGGAGCAGGGGCGGGCCAGAATACCTTTTAAGGAAGGAGAACTTACCATACACTCAGTTTCTGCAACAGCCATAGATCAGGTAAGCGTAAGAAAAGGAAAGAAGAAACCAGTGAAGATCGTAATAGAGATGTCTAACTCTGCAGGTATCTTTCAACTGGACAACCTCTTTAAACCAAAACTGGAACATTCGGGAATAAGAAAACACATAGAAGTTACGGTTGAAGTCGGAGAAGAAGACTCGGAAAAGAAGATAATTGAGGATTATCAGTTCTGATTCGTAAATGCGGTATTTATAATGCCGTATTAGCGGTCGATTTCGAGTATTTTTAACAAAAGGTATCTTATGTTAAAAATATTACGAACGTCCGTTCCCGGGCGAACGCGTGTAATTGCCATGTTCATGCAGTCGAGTAGAATAAAGAAGTAGAAATAATTTGAAAGAATTAATCCCAGTCCTGTATTTTTCTTTAAAGAAGACGAGAAATTAAAAGTTTATCAGGTTTTTCTTTCTCTTCTGGTGGGAAGACGAAAAGCTGGGTTCAAAATACCGAAAAACACCAAAATAGGTCCCAAATCATGAGTTTAGAGCTGACACAGGAAGATTTCCTAACTGAGAGGCAAGTAAAGCGATTGAAGGATACGCTCCGGGGGGCAGCAAGGAAGGGCAGGCAAAACGACAAGTATATCCCTGTGAGAGACTGGTGTATTTTGCATATCGCACTTGACGCAGGTTTGAGGGTCTCAGAGATCTGTGATCTTAAAATCGGCGACCTCCTGATCGACCAGGGCGGGTCTTCCATAATAGTTCGAAGCGGTAAGGGGGATAAGAAAAGAGGTGTGTCTATTGGGGCCGAACTCAAGAGTCACCTGAAGCAATATATTGAATGGAAGGAGAGCCACGACCAGCCAGCCGAAGATGACGACCTTTTATTTATCTCCCCCAGCGGAAAATCCGATAAACTAAGCCGTCAGGCCATTTATCATATCTTTAAACGCTGGGCCAGGCGCGCTGATCTACCGGACAGGTTTTCCATACATTCCTGTCGCCATACCTACGCATCAATGCTATATAAGTCCAGCGACTACAACCTCAGATTGGTTCAGTCACAGCTGGGTCACTCTTCCATCCAGACAACCCAGGTTTATGCGGATGTTCTAAACAAGGATGCCGAAAAGGCAGTTAACGACCTACCCCAATAAGTGCCATCCAAAAGCGGTCTAATGCGGTTAATAGTTGTTATATTATAGTTATCATATTTAGTTTTCACCTATTGTTGTTATTTGCTTTACGGAACCCAGTCCAGCACTCGAGTTGACAGTGACTTCAGTTTAAAGGTAATAATGCCGTTCAATAGGGCATAGCTGGGCTTTCATTGTTACGGTTGATTCCGGGAGGAGATAACCTGTAGCTACGGTATAATTTGGATTTATTTAGTTCCATAACAAACCGTACTATACCCATACTAATCCCGGCAGGATAATGGTCAAAATTTGAAGTAGCTAAGATGCCATTATCGTAAGGAATAACTAGTTTATTGAATTAAAGAATGTTTAAAAAATGAGTATTAGTTTAACAATATTTGTAAATCCGCTTTAATCCACACTATCCCATCTTAATTTTCAAAAATGAGTTTTAGCTACATGGTTTACCTCCGACAGGGCACCGGAAAGTTTTCGATGTCGGAGTCAAGAACCCTGCCCAAAGGGACAGTGCTTGAAAGAAAAAACATATGACAACAGTACTTTAAGGTTGCAAACGGGAATTGACCCAGCATCCAATTGAGGAGACTAAATTGGCCAAATTAAACCAAAACTTTTCTCATTGGTTTTGCTAAAGGTTACGCGTACAATAACTTCATCAAGCTCCATATCTCAATTGGGTGCTTGAGGTAAACCAGCCGATTCCTCCCTGCAGAGCGTAGCAGGGCTTACTCGGCAAGTTTTGGTGAGCTGTTCAATAATTTATCTCAAGTTAAAAAGAAAACTTCTAAAAGTTTCAACCTTACTCAAGCAGACTTTTCTTTTAACCGGTCTCTAGCTTATACTTGAACCGCCGATAAGCTGTAAAAGCCTGAGATACTACACAAAAAACCGCTACACTACAACGAAAACTGTGGTAAATTAAAAATGAGTTTTAACGGAACGATCTGAAGTGAAAAAGCAGGATAATCCTACTCGAGGAGAGAGAGTACTTATATTTGCTCCGCATAACGACGACGAGATCCTAGCTGTGGGAGGTTTAATTCAGAGGTACGTCGAATCCGGCACTCCTGTGAAGATTGCAGTTATGACAAACGGGGACGGACAGATTCGACGTCCCCCTTTCCTACCGTTTTTTCGGGCTGATTTTGTCAAGCTGGGCTACAAGCGCCAAAATGAGACTTTAGACGCACTGGAATATATGGGCCTTGGCGAAGAGGACGTTGAATTCTTTGGCTACCCGGATAGAGGACTTAGCCACATGTGGACTAACCACTGGGGTCGAAATGAACTTTACTATTCCAAATACACTAAAACTGATCACTCTCCTTATCACAATAGCTACACAGAGGAAACACCCTATTGTGGCTCGGCAGCTGCCGGAGACGTAAGGAGATTACTGCTGGAATACGAGCCGGACGTAGTCTTTCTCCCCCATCCAAACGACAGTCACCCTGACCACTGGGCGACAAACGGGTTCGTCCTCTACGGACTTGAACAGCTGAAAAATGAGGGTTACGAAAAGTTCGAAACCGTAACTATGCTGAGCTATCTGGTCCACAGCGTGAAATTCCCCTGGCCCCGGGGCAAGTTCCTGGAAGCTTCACTGACCGAACCGTCAGACTTAAAAAGACTCGATACGAACTGGGTGAACGTCCCACTTGATTTTAGAGAAAGATTACACAAGCTTCGAGCCATTGGAAAGTACCGAACCCAAACCCAACTCATGCGTAAGTACCTCATAAGCTTTGCCCGGGCAAACGAGCTTTTCGGTATTGTTCCAAGCCTGTCCTTGAACAACTCCGTTGAATATGAAGCCACCCCAAACCTGTCACAAGATTTCATCTTAAACGAAGAGGAAGACGAACCCTTTCTTTCTTACCTTAACCCCAAACGAAGAAGTCGGATAGCCACTCTGAGGAGATATCCAGACATAAAATCAGTAAGCCTGAAGAGGAATGCCGATACCTTAAAATTATCAATAGACTTCTTCAACAAATACAGATCCGGAAACGCAATTCAAGCTACTCTAAAACCCTTCACCCGGATCGGTAACGGAAAAGGAGTTGGGGGTTCGCATGCTTTCAGGTTTCTAAAACGAAAACTCTATTATAAAGAAAGGAGAATAGAAAGAGGTAACGGGTATGATTTCGAGAGTGGAAATAAATCTTACAGGCTGTCCATCCCGATGGAAAAGATAAATAACCCAAGCAAACTTATACTCAGTATAACTCTATCCAGGAAGGGTGTCCCGTTCGCCAGAAGTGCAAACAGACTGATCAATATACGCTAAGAAACACAATTGATTTTCTTCGTATAAATTATTGACCGGGAAGTTCGAAACCCATCCTCTTCGGCAACCAGTATCGGATAACCTTTCTCACGGGTAAATCCCAGCGACCGGAAGAATTTACTGGCGCGCCTATTATTCTTCCTGACTCTCACGTGGACTCCACTCACTCCGGACTCCTTCAACATTGAAAGGAATTCATTCGCTAGCCTTGTTCCCAGCCCCTCCCCCCTCCAGTCTTCTGCAATGTTGATGTGAAAGTGAGCAGGATAGCCGGAAGGGGGAGCGTTTCTCAAACCACTATGCATCGCTACGTAAATGAAGGATCCGAGATACCTGACCTCCTTCCAACCTATTTCTCCCCTGAGTAAAGCTTTCACTACCGCCTTTGGTATTACTCTGGTGCCTTTTATCCATCTACAGCGGGAACCATTAAAACAACCGGAGAGATAACCCACTACCTCTCCCTCGACCTGAGCTATCAGAAGGTGTTCAGGTTCGTAATCTACGTAATAATTGGTCAGCAGGTCTGCTACTAGTTGAAGGTCTGAACGGGGGTATCCAGTGGCAGTGGAATTAGCAATATTTCTTACACTGTTCCGATCTGTTTTTTTAAATTTCCTGATCTCCGAATTCACATTAGTATATAGCCTAGCAGGTGGGGCTCCGGTGTTCAACGTAGGATAGTAAAACGAGGAAGGGGCCATCTACTTAATCAGGCAGGAGGGAAATTAAGAATTGGAGAATGACTAAAGCAATAACTGCACCGTACTTTAATTATTCGATACTTATATCGTAAAGAGGTCAAATTGATAAAGTAAACAGCAAATATATTCCCTGAATGATAAAAGTATAAACGTTTATTTAGCAAATCTTTCACCATCGCATGAAAGCAAACTTAACTTATGAAGGTTTGCTCACCTGTCCTAAGAGACCCTGCCCCTACTTGGAAGGTAAAAAATGAACTCGACAAACCTGGAGTCGAGCAACAATGCCGTCGTAATAGGTTCCGGGGAGGTACTGCCCTATTACCAAAACTTGCCGAGGAAGCCCCAGGGCACCCCCTGGGGAGGAATCGGCTGGTTTACCTCCGGCACTCAAATGAGACCTGCAACTTGGCTCAACTACTCTAGGCTAGTTCCAAGACTGTAGGGGAA
>JAGXLB010000268.1 GCA_018334915.1 Candidatus Bipolaricaulota bacterium | reverse complement strand
GGAGCCAAATCGCTTATTATTATTGAGTTGGTTGGATTTAATCTTATTTTGGGAAGATCCAAATATATAAATACCTGAGGACTCGTTTTTAGTGATTCTGTTATTTAACACCTCGTTATTATCGGAACGATGCAGCTCGATCCCGTTTCCTACCCAAAACATATCTTGCAATGTATTGTTATTCGTTATCACATTTCCAGTGATTTTGCTATTTACTGTATCAAAAAAATGAACCCCATCTCCTTGGTTCCCAACTGCTCTGTTGTTACTTATTCTGATGTCTTTTACTCCAGTAGCATGTATTCCCGCAGCCCATTTCCCCTCATCAGGGACAACAGCTCCGGTTACAGTAAAACCTTTTAAGGTGACTCCGTCCGCATTTATTGAAACTGTAACTTTATGCTCCTTTCGTCCATCAATGACAGTACTTTTGGGACCCTTGGTTGAGGTGATGGTCAAGGATTTATCTATGAAAATGAATGCTTCTGCATCCCCGATTCTGTGGTGCCCCGGCTCTTTTGCTGAGTCGTATTGGTCAGAATAGACCCTTATTTTATCGTTATCATCAGTATCGGGATCGCCTACGGCACCTTGGATTGTGAGAAATCTCTCTCCGGTATCAAGGTTTAACACTGGTTTTTCTGCCCCTTTAGCAACAGGAATTATAAAGTTGAGTAAAAGCAAAATAACCAGAGAGGTTTTCACAAACCCTGAAGTCACTTTCTTGGCCCGCCAACAAATAGAACTAAAGGTGGAAATAATATCACCACTTTGGCAACTCTGTTCTAAAACGCTTGTTAGATTTAAATCTTGTCTCTTCTGTGTACTGCTTCCAATTTAAACGCATATTCATCAATACCGGGCATAGTCCGGTTATGATAAATGTAAAGGCACTTCCATCAAACATCCTCTCTTTATGCTATTAAACATTAACCAGAGCAACTTTAAAACCGTAAGGCTACTGTGGTCAGATAAGGAATTCTTCTATCTTGTAGCTTTCGGCTTCACTAAGAATTAATTGCTTTCACTTTAACTACACTTACTATAACTGGAATGTTTCAAGGCTTGCAAGCATTGGTAAGTCAAGCAGGGAAGTGAACCATTTGTCTAGCTTGAATCTGGTTCTTTTATCCTCTCTGAGAGCTTACTCAGAGCCCTATGAATCGAACGGACTTAACTACACGAGGATTTTAAAAGGTTGTTGTTCCACGTACCTCCCCCTGGGCCTCACCGGAATTCCGCTTCTTTAACTACCCATGCACCCGAGAATATAGTTTGAGGCAAAATATGGAGGATAAACTTTGTTAAACTTGCCGCTAGTTTTTATCGCAAATAAAAAGGGGAAGTATAACTGGAGTGAGCTACAACAACGGTAAGTTGGTTAGCCGGACTATTCACCACTCATTTTCTCGACTTTATCTCCGGCCTCGACCTCAAATTCTCCTTCAGTAATCTTTGCGAAGGAAAGGTGAGGGCCAACTACCTCGATAACTTCTATCTTGCCATGAACATCTTTTACGACCTCAACTGCTTTTGTGCTTAAAAAGACCCTGAACTGATCCATTTCTTCCACTCCGTCTTTTTTACCTAAGGTAATTAAAACGTAGTCACCTCGGCTTGCATTTTGCTTCTCCCCTATGATGCTCTTAATCCGTCCCTCAGACTTTCCCTTCTTTTCCACAAGCGGGGCACTAATGGCACCTTTCATCAGGGGGATTTGGGAGGATGTGAAGTTTTCTTCTACGTATTCCGAAACGTTTGGCTTCAGGTAGCTATACAGTTCATCAGCTACAATCTTTCCATCTTGGTTAGTATCAGCATCGCCTTGCAATCCCTGCAAAAGGAAATGGGTAAAAACACCTTGCCCTAATTTTTCTGACTCCCATGAGGGCTGGTTCTCCTCGGAGGCTGCGAAAAGCAACCGGTTTTCAAACGAGAAGTCGTTGAATATTTTGTTTTTCGGGATTGCTTTCTGGCCGGGTAGCGAGACCCCCTTGGTTTCTTTCGTTGCGCCACCACTATAGCAGCTATCGAGGAAGATTACTACCTGTTTGGAGTCCATTGAGGTGAGCCAGTTGCCAAATTGGTCGTCGTTAATTCCGGTAGAGTAAAGACGTGCCCTGCTGGAGGTATCTGTGTCGTACGTCACATAGTATTCGTCGTAACCATCCTCTTCGTCATTGTTATAATCCAGCCCCGTTGCGCCGTGCCCACTGAAATATATTACGACCAAATCGTTCTCTTCCACTTCAGTGACGAGTTTACTCATCTCCGTACTGATCGCACCCGTGGTGGCCTCTTGGTCGGTTAAAAGTACGACGTTTTCCTTCGGAAACTTCTCGTAGTCTCCGCTTATCAAGAATTGGTAGAATTTTTGAGCGTCCTCCTTCGAGTACTCGAGGTCGGGAATATTTTCGTGCTTGTAGTCGGAGATGCCAATGACAAGAGCATACTTGTCTTCTATCTTAACTGAACCGGCTTCCGGGCTCTCTGATATTTCTGACAGTTCTGAGCTGAACGTGGTAATGCTATCCAACAGGCCAGCCGGGCTTGCCATCGTTGCGTTACCATCTTCGTACCAGATTTTGAACTCTTTGGTGAAATCGATTCCTTTGGGGATTGCCATGAGGCCTCTGGTTATCGTACCACTTCTCAATTTCGTTTCTATTGCTTCTGAAATTTGTCCTTCTAGTTGGCTGGGGAAAGAATTATCTATCGATATTACATCTTGACTACTTATAGAGTACTGAGTCCTATTTTGGGTGAAGGTGAAACCACTGGGCCTGAACCACCCACTTTCGTTAGAGGGGGTAATATAAAACAGCAAAACAGCTCTATTCCTCCATTCTTTTTCAATTTTACTGATCTCTGACAGTAATTCCTTCCTTTTTTGTTGCCAATCTTTACCCCAGAATTTCTTTAAAACTTTTTTCTTAAAATACAGGCCAGCTATCTCAAACAAAGGATTGTCAAACCCTTCTCTACGAGCAGTAAGATGCACCTTCCACCGAGCGGGTAGATTATTCCAGTATTCCTCTTTTACCGGAAGATCACTTGACCCAGCCACGGTTGTGGCCATGAGAAAGAAAATTACGAGAAAAACTAGCAGCTTTTTCATGTTGCTCCCTACTTATTGGATTTATGTCATTGGCAATCGCTATTTTTCGGACATTGCGAGCTTTTAACTACCGAGAAAGCCAAATTCGCCGCTTTATATTTTGCCAC
>JAGXLB010000008.1 GCA_018334915.1 Candidatus Bipolaricaulota bacterium | reverse complement strand
TCCGTGATAAATAATGGAATGATACTGACCGGTATTCCGACTTTCTTTCAGTATATTGTAAAAGGAGGGATAATTATTCTTGCCCTCCTTCTGGATAAGAAGCTCAGGCAGTCGTAAGGACTGTTTGATTAATTTCAAATCAAATTTACACAAGGGGGTGACCTCCCGTGAAGACAGGAGGTTCCAAATTAATCGTAAGTGTTTTGGTCGCTTTACTACTAATTGGTGGTACGACGGCGCTGGTTAGCGCTCAGGATTATACTTTAGGTCTGTCAGTTTCGACGCTGAATAACCCGTTTTTCGTAAGTCTAAGAGACGGCGCAAAAGATGCCGCCGAAGAGTTAGGTGTGGATCTTGTAGTTGCCGACGGTCAGGACAGTGTCTCAACCCAGATGTCGGATATAGAAAATCTAATTTCCCGTGGAGTGGATGCAATTTTGATTAACGCCACGGATGGAGAAGCAGTTGTTCCTGCCGTAGAAGAAGCGAATGAAGCAGGGATTCCTGTGCTGGCTATAGACAGAGGAATAAGCGGTGGTGACGTCGCGATTTACGTCGCGTCCAATAACGTCACCGGAGGAAAAATGGCAGCTCATTACACGGCGGCAAAAATGGCCCTTCAAGGGAAAATTGTGATGCTGGAAGGTATACCCGGTACTTCCGCCGCTCGTGAACGTGGACAGGGCTTTGCCGAAGTAATAGACTCGCTGGAAGGACTGGATATAGTAGCTTCTGAGCCAGCCGGTTTTGCTCAGAACGAAGGCTATGAGGTAATGCAGAACATCCTGACAGCACAGCCTGAAATTGACGCCGTATTTGCCCAGAACGATCTGATGGCTCTGGGTGCCCTTCAGGCAATCGAAGGAGCTGGTCGGCTGGACGAAATGTTCGTCGTAGGATTTGATGCCGTCGATCCAGCAATTGAGGCGATCGACAACGGCAGGATGTCGGCAACCATCATGCAGCAGCCGGCTCTAATGGGAGAAATGGGCGTAAGACAGGCCGTTCAGCTTCTCGAAGGGGAAATTGACGTCGAAGAAGGCGAGACAAAGTTTGTTCCCGTACCGCTGAAACTCATTACCAAGGATAATCTGGAAATGGCCATGTAACTTTTCGGAATCATAAGGAGGGGCGGGTTTTTTCGTCCCTCCTTTTTTAATTAAAATTCTAGCGATTCCCTCCTGAGACTTTGAACTCCGCTTCTCTTTCAGATAATATCTTTCGAAACGCATTAGCCGGGGGCAGAATCAGGCCGTTTATTTCTTAGCTCGTTAAACTCTTTGGAGTTTCACATCAACTTATAGGTAGGCCGGATTCAGACCCTGCATCTAGATCGGAATTAGATTGTCGGTTTCTCTAGTTTGCTGATAACTTTATAGGTTTTTGAAGGATTTTTTGGCTACGGGCCGGATCCTTCTAAGAGTTATTTTAATATCAAACGGGGAAAGTTTCCTTTTATAGGAGTTTTTGTTATTGTATGGATCGGAAACAGCGTTCGAATAACTTTATTCCGGTAAAACCTAGTCAGGGGAAGTATTCCGGCTTAAATTACCGTCAACCAGTAGGAGGGGTGAAACAATTATGAATGTATCGCACGAGGAAAATTACAAGCTAGAACTGGAAGGGCTGGATCGTAAGATCTCAAGATTGAATGTTTCAACGCGCCCGGAGAAAGATTTTGTAAACGATCTCATCCCTCCATTAGATATAGAAAAAACAGATGGTGAGACCCACTGGGAGTTGAATAAAAAATCGGATGGTTTCTCGGTGGAATCTTCTGGCTTTCCAGTTGCGGAATTCACTGAATTGAAAGAAGTTTCTCCTGACCCGGTTGATGGACAAAATAATGGACACTGGTTAAGACTGATACATAAATTAGCTGATGATTCAAGGGTTTTTGGCCTGGGAGAGAAAACTGGTTACCTGGAAAAGAGCGGGAGATCATATGAAATGTGGAATCGCGATACAAACGGATTTTATACTCACAACGAGGATCCACTTTATTCCTCGATACCATTCTACATAGTTCAGGAAGACGGTAGCTGTCAAACTTGTAATTTCCTTGGAGTTTACCTGCATCAGGCTGAAAGGAGCAAGTTCAATATAAAATACGGGGAGAGACCGTATGGTGTGGGGGTCACCGTGTCTTCTCCTAAAACAATGCTTTATTTAATTACCGGAGAGGAAATAAAACAGGTGGTGAAAGGTTACACGAGACTGACCGGCAAACCGCTTTTCCCGCCAAAGTGGGCCCTTGGTTACCATCATTCAAAATATGGCGTCCCGAGTGACAGTAATGAGACTCTGGAACTAGCTAAAGAATTTCGTAATAGGGAGATACCCTGCGATGCTATTTATTTTGATATTCAACACATGGATAACAAAAGGGTTTTTACCTGGGATGAGGACCGGTTCCCCGAGCCCGAGTCCCTTATAGAAAAGCTCCACGAGATGAACTACCGGGTGGTAAATATAGTCGATCCCGGAGTTAAAGAAGAGGAAGGTTACGAAATTTACGATTCCGGTAAGGAGAGTGAAGTCTTTGTAAAAGATAAAGAAGGAGATGACTATTCCGGTTCTGTGTGGCCCGGTTTTTGTGTATTTCCCGACTTTATTAGAGAAGGCGTCCGGGACTGGTGGGCTCGGCAAAACGGAAAAATTCTGGACCAGGGAGTCGACGGAATCTGGAATGATATGAACGAGCCAGCTATCTTCTTCGGGAAAAAACAGATTAAGGAAATTGCCTCTGAACTCCTGGACAGGTTTTCAGATGAAGATCACCTGGATTTTAGCTGCAAAAATCGATTGTTGAATATAGGTGAGAGCAGTACGAACTCAATGGTTCACGAGACTGACAAAGGTGAAAAAATAGATCACGGCAAGGTCCACAATCTATACGCTCTATACGAAGCGATGGCAACGGAACAAGCTTTCGAGCGCAAGAGACCCAATAAAAGGCCATTTATCTTAACGAGGGCGGGTTTCCCCGGGATACAGAAGTTTGCCGCCAAGTGGACTGGCGACAACTCTTCCACCTGGGAGCACATGAGGATGTCAGTTTATATGTCACTAAATCTTGGTATGTCCGGTTTGCCTTTCGTGGGACCGGATATTGGTGGGTTTGACGGAGACGTGGAGCCTGAACTTTTAACGCGCTGGATCCAGCTCGGATCGGTATTACCCTTCTTTCGAAATCATTCAAGCCTCGATACAGCCCCCCAGGAACCCTGGTCGTATGGCGAAAAATACGAGAAAATAAACAGAAAATATATCTCGCTCCGGTACAGTCTTTTACCTTTTCTCTATACTGAATTCTTTCGAACTCACAGGAGCGGGGTTCCGATTATGAGACCTCTTTTTATGGAATTCCCCGGAGATGAAGAAACTTATTCTGTATCCGATCAGTTTCTGTTAGGTAATAGCATGCTTGTTGCTCCAGTACTGGAAAGGAATGCTGAAAGACGGTTGGTCTATCTGCCCTACGAAGATGGTAATCGGGATATTTCCTGGCTTGATTGGTGGACGGGGGATCGGCTCGAAAGTGGGTATAACCTACTTGAGACGGCGCTCGACGTAATGCCGATCTTTATTCGAGAAGGTAAAGGTATACCGTATACGGAGCCAGTCCAGCATACTGAGAAATTACGGAACGTGTTAAAAATTAAGATAAACCCCGGCCCCGGCGGCAAAAAGGAAGTAAGTGTACCTATCTATCACGATGACGGAGAGTCAAAAGGGTACGATCGAGGAAACTACTTTTACGGGGAGTTCCTTATTGAGGAAGGCGGAGAAGGCACGGCCCCGGAATTAGAAGTAAAACACGACGGTTACGAGCCATTCTGGACCGAGACAGAGGTAATCAACCCTGGTTAACCTCGATTAAGCTCGGCCCCACGAAATACAATCAAATTATCTCTATCTATTGCCACTTATATAGTCTGGCCTCGTAAGGTCGGAAACTTATTACATCGGAGAGTTCTGAGTCCCTGGTCGGATAATTTGACAGGAGTAATTCCGATTCAGTTCCGGTTAATTCGTCAGGAATAGTTAAATCTTTCTTTTCAGCTGAAAAGTTAAGCATAGTCGTTGTAGCTTCTTTACTACTTTTTCTCCGAAAAGCAAATATCTCCTCGTCACTTTTCAGGAATGGCTTGTAGCTTCCGTAGACCAGAACTTCGTGTTCGTTTCTTAAAGAAATAAGTTTTCGATAGAACTGGAGGACGGAGTTCTCGTCCTCTTTTTCCCGCTCTACGTTAATTTGATCCTTGTTAGGGTTAACGTTGATCCAGGAATCACCGTCAGTAAAGCCAGCGTTCTCCTCCGAAGACCACTGCATTGGAGTTCGAGCATTGTCTCGGCTCCAGAACCTAACTTCCTCCTTTACCTCGTCGAAACTTTCTACCTTGCCCTTCTGTTTCATCTCGTTAAACTGCTGAATGGTCTGGACGTCCCTTAGCTCCGAAATGTCGGAAAACGGATAGTTGGTCATCCCAAGCTCTTCTCCCTGGTAAATAAACGGTGTCCCTGATATAGTCAACAGCAGCATAGCGAGAGCTTTTGCTGATTCCCGCCGAAATTCCCCGTCATTCCCAAATCGGGTAACCATCCTTGGCTGATCGTGGTTACTCAGGTACGTCGCATTCCAACCGCCTGTTTTAGAAGTGAGTTTACGCCATCTATTGAGAATTTCTTTCAGTTCCGTCAGCTTCCAGTCTCGCGGTTGAGCCCAAAACCCTCCCTCGTTGAGGTCAAAAGTAACGTGATCGAACTGGAATATCATGTCGAGTTCGTTTCGCGAAGGATCAACGTACTTAACTCCGTCTTCCGTTGAAACAAGGGGCGTTTCGCCAATCGCTACGGCATCCCGATCAGCAAAAACTTCTCTATTCATCTCCTGAAAGTAGCGATGGACGTTTGGTCCGTCTACGTAATACTTGCTACCGCGGGAGCCGTAAGGACCTTTCTCTGGGTCATCGGGTAAATCGGGATCTTTGGAAATGAAATTTACTACATCCAGCCGAAAACCGTCTATCCCTTTTTCCATCCACCAGTTCATTATCTCGTAAAGTTCCTGCCTTACTTCAGGGTTGTCCCAGTTGAGATCTGGCTGCTTCCGGGAAAATAGATGAAGATAGTACTCCGAGGTGGGATCGTCGAACTCCCAGGCGGATCCCCCAAAAATTGATTCCCAGTTATTCGGTGGCTCTTCCCCGTTTCCTTTTCGCCAGAAATAATAATCCCGGTAGGGGGTTTCCTTAGATTCTCGGGATTGACGAAACCAGCGATGTTCGTCGGAAGTGTGGTTCGGAACGAAATCCATTACCAGCCTTATATTCCTTCTATGCAGCTCATCCAGGAGTTGCTCCCAGTCTCTCATTTCTCCAAATTCGTCCATAATTTTTCGATAATTTCTGACGTCGTATCCGTTATCGTCGTTTGGGGAATCGTAGACGGGGTTCAACCAGACCAGGTCTATTCCCAGGTAGTCGAGGTAGTCCACTTTTTCCCTAATTCCGGGGAGATCTCCAATACCGTCCCCGTCAGAATCATTGAAACTTCTCGGATAGATTTGATAGACAACTGCTTCCTTCCACCATTCTTTTTTCATTCATTTCCTCCAAAAATTTTAGTTTATTCGTAAAAAACTTTAAGGGTTTTTATCTCAAAGGGTGAGAAATCAAGCCGGACCTGGTTTTCCTTTAGTTCTAAGTCGGTAAGTTCGTCCTCGATAATATTTGTCTCTTTCACACTTTTCGAATCAAATCCGAAGTGAAGGTCCGTGGAAACTCTCCTGCCCCAGGACTCGTAGGCTCTGATAACGAGTGCATTTGGTGAGACTTCGGAACGTTTAATTGCTTCTATAACCACACCGTCATCCTCTACTTTGACTAATGGCTCTAGTTCCATCATATCCTCGGACGGGTTCGTTCCGGGACTTGTATTTAACTCGTAAGACTGTTTAATTACTCCCGTTTCCCGGAAATCTCCCTGGTGAGGGAGAAGAGAGTAGGTGAACTGGTGTGGGCCCATATCCGATTCAGGGTCGGGAGAACTGGGGCCCCGGAGCAGGCTGAGACCAATCTCCGTTCCGTCGACGTTAACTCCGTACTTACAATCGTTGAGCAGGGCGGCACCGTAGTTGTGCTCGGCTACGTCAACCCATTTCTGGTGAGGAACTTCGAATCTGGCCTCATCCCAGCTCGTATTTGAGTGGGTTGGGCGCCTGTAATGGCCGTACTGGATTTCGTAAGTTGCTTCGTTTGACCTAACGGCAATGGGGAAGTGGACTTTCAACAAGTTATCTTTCTCGTGCCAGTCCACTGACGTCTCGAAGTCAAGCCTTTTGCTTCCCCGGTAAATAATTAAATCCTGAGTGATTTTAGAGTCTCCGAAGGTCCTTTCCTGTCTTAATATTCCTCTTACAGGACCGTTTTCTATAACTTTTGTTGTAGTGGGTGGGGGGAGGTCTTTACTCACTTCGTAGATATCCCCTTCTATCTCCCAGGCATCGAATTCGGTCGGTAAATCTCTGTACAGTCCGAATCTATTTCCAGGACTTTCAAGTACTTCGCGATCTGCTGACTTGTCCAGCAGTGTAGATATCATACCGTCTTTTCCTAATGTGACCCTGATGAGAGAATTTTCGAGGCGATTTTCGGATATTTTTAGTTCATTGTGTACATCATTCGTCCCGGGCTCGAACCTGAAGGTTTTTCCGCCCAGCGCCGGCAGACCAGCAGCATTGAAGACAACTGCGTCGTCGTTTTTGCCGGAGGATTGAGTCGGATACCTGTTACCTTCGGAGTCGACCGCGGTTATTTTTCCTCCTTCGAAGTCCGGTAGTTCAGTTTTTGCCAGGCGGTCCATCCTCCAGGGCAGAGAATTGTACACGAAACACTTGTCAGCGGTCTCCAGGTCTCCGACGAGTTCGTGCCTGGCCTCCGATATTATGGTCTCGACTGTTTCAAAAGCCTTTCCGTAGTCCCTATCGGCATCCTCGTAGACCTCTCCAATTGATGAACCGGGAAGCACGTCGTGGAACTGGTGAAAAAGGAGCGTCTTCCAGGTGGAATCAAGTTCCTCCTTTGGATAGTCAAAATCGTTATCGCCCAGAAGAGCTATTGATGACCAGATTTCTGCTTCTCTCAACGCGAACTCGAGCTTTCTATTATTACGCTTGGTAACTCCCTGGGTGGTCAGTGTGCCTCGGTGTCTTTCCAGATATAGTTCCCCTACCCATTTCTCCAGTTTATCACGATTGTTCTCCAACTCGCTAAAGAAGTCTTTTAGTTGACCAAATTCAAGATCTGGAAGCGCGTCAATTTCGTTTATACTATCCGCCTGTTCAACCATATCTCTGTTTGCTCCCCCACCTCCGTCCCCCCAGCCTATCAGGTAAGCTGCCCTGTTCAGCTGGTCTTTTTCTTTATAGTCTCTTGCGGATTTTACTACTTCGTTAACAGGATCGTCGAAGGTCATTCCGTTGTAAGTATCGGCAGGAGGGAAGTGAGCGATAATCTGAGAACCGTCGATACCTTCCCAGACGAAGGAATGGTGAGGAAATTCGTTGACCTCGCTCCAGCTCATTTTCTGAGTGAAGAAATACGGACAGTCCGCTGCTTTAGCTATCCCTGGCAAGGAAGCGGAATAACCAAATACATCCGGGATAAATGTTATTTTGGGATCCACGTCGAACTCCTCCCTAAAGTAGCGTTTTCCATATAGGTACTGACGGGCAAGGGCCTCTCCTCCGCTAATATTTACATCGCACTCTATCCAGGTGCCCCCGACGGTTTCCCAGTTGCCGGATTTCACCTTTTCCTTTATTTTCTTGAAAATTTCGGGATACCGCTGTCTGACGAACTCGTATAGGTGAGGCTGAGATTGGAGGAATCGAAAGTCTGGGTATTCCTCTGTTAACTTCAGAGCGGAAGAAAAAGTTCTTCCAGCTTTTCGTACAGTCTCGCTCCAGGGCCAGAGCCAGGCCGAGTCTAAATGGGCATGCCCGACGGCGGTTAATTTAAAATCGGAAAACTCAGACTTAAAATCTTTTAATGGGCTTAATACCTCTTGGGCCTCTTTTGAGCCACTGGCTAACTGAGAGGTTGAGCCCTCACTAAACGGAAAGATATGACTTGCCTCGGTTAAGCGGTTGAGTATTTTTTTTCCGAGAGGCGATTTTTCCGGCAGCTTCTTCCTAAGATCGTTGAAACTCTTGTATTCGAAATACAGCTTTCTAATTTCCTCCCGAATCTCGGCTATTTCGGCCTTTTCAAGAATGAATTCGTCAATATCAAGTCCGCCCCAGAGAAAAGTAGTGCCGACCTCAATCAGTAAATCGAACTTTCCGCCCTCACTTGGAACGTCCGCAAGTCTGAGTAACTCGTGGCCATGGTCGAATGACTGTAAAGGACTACCATTCGCATAACACTGTGCTTCTGCGGCCGGCCTTCCCTCTATGGGTGACATTTTCGAAGCAGAAGCACCCCGAACAGAGAATCGAAGAGCTGTATTGTTTCGGGAAAAATCTTTGGGGATCTCGAAAATTAACTTGAACCAGGCGTTGTTTCCAAGAGAAAGTTCTTGAGGGAGTTGTGCGGAGTTATTAATATCTATTTCGCCGTTCAGTTCTGAACGGTCCACCCTTCTTCTCTCCCTTTTCCAGGAAAATCCGGGTTCGCAGGGAGTAAAATCCTTTTTTCTCACTTCTTCTGGCTTCAGGAAGTCCTGAGATATGTGGTAGGACAGGTCCTCAATCTCTTTAGGTTGACTAAATATTAAATCCTTTAACTTCTTTTCAGTATGATTTGCTCTTTTATTTTTCGTAACTTCCATATTACCACCTTCTGGCCTTTAATTTGTACCTAAGTTATGTGATTCTCTCACTCGAGACCAACTTCTAAATCAGTATACAAGATGAACTAACTACTGTTTGAAAAATTTAATTGCTTCATCCAGTTGATAACCTCTAAGAGGTTCAGACCAACTTGCTCTCTCGGAACTTTCAACCAGCACCCAGATGTCCAGTACTAGTTGAGTTGCATCACCTGGATCAAAGGTTTGTGCGTTTTAAAACCCAGAGCAACCTAAGTTAATAAAGTTACCTCATTATAACCAGATTACTATCCTCAACCAGTGCTGGAGGACAAACTCCTGCTTGTAAGGTATAAATGATAAGCAATACTAAACTTTCAGCTAACCTGTCAAAACCGCTTAAATTAGGTTATAGTAAAGAAATCGCTTGAATCGCGCTATCCCCGCCCATAGAGCGGGGCATTACGCCCGATTCATGGCTTCGCCACCGCGATTTCTAAACAACTACAAACTGACGCATTCATCCCCGTCCACAGGACGGGGTATTCTGCGTGATCTAATAATGAGACCAGTCCGCCTGAGTATCCAGATCTCAAGTAGACCTCCTTTGATTAAAATCCTCGACTGGGCCAGAACACTGGTTTGATTTACAGTAGGTAACTGTTACGAGAACAAGCCAGGCTGGAGCAATTAAGAGCACAATCGGGGAATAAATTTCTATTGATATCAATCCAACAACCAAAAAACAGGGTAAATAAGTCACCACCGCCGTTCGGGTCGAGTTCGACAACGAGGTTTGGAAAGATTCCTTGATTCCTGAAAGGGGGCCGTTTTCTCCAATTAGTAGACTCGGAATAAGGTAGGTAAAGAAAAAGGGGTAAACTGCCAGGACAACGAAAAGCAAGAAGCTGAAGAAATTCAAGAATAGGTAAAATATTAGCAACCATGGAACAATAACTATTGCCGTTGAAGATAATAGTACGGGGAACTTTCTCCAGGCGTATTTCCAGTTTTCACTTAGGTCGAACTCCAGGCCGGAAAAAGCGCCCCAGGTGTCTATAACGGCGTTGCCGGCAGCAAACAGTCCGAATAACCCCAGTATTAACCCAGTGATTGCTTTAATCAACAATACTTCGGTAGGCTCATAAAATCCGGCACCCAGGGAAAGCCCAAAAAACAGGATAAACGGAAGAATGAGGCGAAAAAAATTTCTACCGTAAATTTTGACAGCTTCGATAAAATCGTCGATTTGATAAACTCCATTAAACATTTTTGATATAATCAGATGGGGATATCAAAACTTAGTCTACACCGCCTAGTTGAAGCCCGATTTGGAGGTACTTCTGTCCGTATATTAGAACCAGTAAGGTAGGAATCAGGAGTAGTATTGCACCCGCTGCCATGTAGTCATAATTAATGGTATACTGCCCCGCGAAAACTGCTCGTTTTAAAGCTGCGGTAAAGAGCATTTTGGGCTCGGACCTGATAAATGTCGTAGCAAACACGTACTCTGCCCAGGAGAAACGAAATCCGAAGATAAATGCAGCAATTATAGCGGGTTTTGACAGGGGAATAAAGATTTTGTAATAACGCCTGATTGGGCCCGCTCCGTCGATGATAGCTGACTCTACTATCGCCTTCTTAATTGTATCGAAGTAATTTATAAATAGGAAAATGTTAAGGGGTAAAACGAGGATTTGATAGAGGAATATCATCCCTAGACGATTATTCAGTAAATTCATCTCAGCAAATAAAGAATAAAGCGGGACGATATTTAGTTGTGGGGGTAAGAGGAACGTTAAAATAACACCGAGGAAGATGATTTTCTTTCCTCTGAACTCGAGCTTGGAAAATGCGTAACCGGCCATAGAAGATATCAATACCGAAATAAATCCGACGGAAAGTCCAACCAGGACGGAATTTAGTATACTAATAAGGATGCCGGGTTCGGTTATAAGTCCTATATAATGAGAAAGGGTCGGGTTTGTCGGTAAAATCTTCGGGGGAAAACTGATCTTTTGCTGGAGAGATAAGCTTGTCACCCAGTAAATTGGCAGTAAAGCGAATAGTGAATAGGCAATAAGCAGTATTATCCTGGTAGCTTTTTCAGACATTTCAACCCCCTTAAACGAGCTCTACGTTGGCTACTTTTACGTAAATGTAGATCAAAATTAGATTAATAAATACCGAGAAAACCGTCACTGTCGCTCCGTACGAAAAATTCCCCGAGTCAAACGCGGCTAGATATCCGTGGAGCGGAAAGACCCTGGTAGCGTTTAGGGGGCCTCCACCGGTCATGGCCAGAATTAACCCAAACATGTTGATCGTCCAGACCGTTATTAAGATCAAATTTATTAGAATGAAAGGTAAGATGATCGGTAACGCCACCCTGGTAAAGAAAATCCACTCGCTGGCTCCGTCCACTTTGGACGCTTCTACAAGTTGGGGAGAGATGGAAGTCATTCCAGACCCCATTAGGAGGATCGTAAACGGGGTTCCCCACCAGGTATTAGCCAGTATGATTGATATCATGGCTGTAGTTGAACCGCCGAAAAAGTCTATCCTGGGGAATCCAATACTCGTGATCACCATATTGAGGAGTCCGATATCTTTGCTGAGCAGCAACTGCCAGCCAAAAGCGGCTATGAGCACAGAACAGAGCCAGGGAAGAATTACGATTGGCCGAAAGAACCTCTCCACTTTTGGTACCGCTCGATAAAGTAGGTAAGAAATTGCGGTTCCGATAATCATCTGAAGGGCGATACTCGTAAAAGCAAATATCGCAGTATTTGCCAGAGAGGTCAGGGTGCGAGTGTCTGTTAATACAGTCTGAAAGTTCTGCAGACCGACAAAATTCCAGTCCCCGATAAAATTCATTAATGTAACGTCATGGAGAACGAGATTGATATTCCAGCCCCAGGCGAAAAATTGAAGGAAGAATAGAACACCAATTGCCGGCAAAAGGAACAGCGCCGGTATTAGAAAGCTATATCGTCGCATATCTATCACGTCTCATAGTCATAGAATAAACCACGAAGGAGGACTAATTGTCCCCCTTCGTGGCAAATCTGCTGGTTATTGATAAAAATTAGCCTTCCATTAAGTTGTTAACCTTTTCCTCGGCCGTCGATAGTGCCTCTTTGGCCGTGGCTTTACCCATGACGACTTTTTGTGTAGCATCCCAGAGTTCCTTTTGAATTTCCGGGTATTCGGGGAAGAATGGTCGCCAAACTCCGCCGGCAACTCCCTCTCTGAACCTGTTAAACCATTCTTCTGGTAAAGTTTCGCCAATCATCCTGTCCTGATAAGTTGGGGACTCCCAGACCCATTCTGTAGTCGGGAACTCACCCTGGTAGGCGGTCATTTCTGCATAGGCTTCCCGGTCTTCGAATACTTCCATAAGGACATCGAATGCTACGTCCGGGTGATTTGCGGTTTCCGGAATGGTCCAGAGCCAGCCACCAGTAAGGACTCTCATATCATGACCCTCGAAAACGGTGGTGGGGATGACGCCTATTTTTTCCTTGATTTCCTGGACGGTTAGGTCCGGATACTTGCTGTGAATGGCCGCGATATCCCAGCTACCTTCGTAAGTCATGGCATAGTTCCTGTCCAGAAAGTTGGCAAGCATCCACTGCCAGGACCTCTGCATAGTTGCGCCAGCTTCTTTTAGTTCCTTGACGTATTTCAGAGACCTGTAACCGGCTTCGTTGTTGAAGCCCGCGACCCATTCTCCGTCATCGTTCTGCTTCAAGATCTTTCCGCCTAGTTGATAGAGCCAGCCGTACCACTGATCGACTACCCATTTACCGTTGAAGGGGTACTCCAGACCGCCGGCCATGTCGAAGTCCTCTTTAGCAGTCTCTGTAATATCCGGCAGAGCTTCAAGCAGGCCCTCAGAGGACATGATGTCTTCCATCGTGTAGCCTGCTTCGTGGAGAACGTCCTTCCAAACCCAGATAGCTCTCGTATCGGTGGACCGCCAGAGTCCGTAGTAGGTGCCTTTGTAGCTTGAACCCTTCTTGAAAACGTCGTACATCCCGAGGTCGTTTGCCCATTTTTCGTACTGGTCGGAATATTTCCCGGATAGGTACCCGCTTGCAGCGACCTTGCCGAGCCAGATATCGTCCATTTCTACGTAATCAAAAGTCGACTGAGAAGTGACCGCGAGCATGATGGATTTCAGCATGTCACCGTAAGGGTAAACTTCCCCTTTTAGCTGGATATCCACACCTGGGTGTTCCGTCTCGTATTTAGTAGTAGGGAAGTGGTAGTAGACGTAATCCGGGACTTCCCCCTTCATCTTTTCTCCTTCTAACGGACCTATATAAGGTGCTCGTTCTATTCCGGCGCTCTGGACCGTCATTACTTTTTGTTTTATAACTTTTTCTTCTTTCTCGTGGCTGTCGGATAACCCAACTACGGCGCAGCCAACAATTAAGGAAAGCACAAGTAAGGATGAAATAATTTTTTTCATGAAGTTTAACCTCCTTTTAAAGATAAGTAGTCTATCCATCAATGTTGCTCCTTCTTTGAGTTAAATTTTTGTTTTTTTCACCTCCTGTTTTTGTTTCGACTCTGTTGCAGCCGCACGACTCCCTGATCTTAAGGTCAGCAGGAACTATTAAGTGCGGTTCTTCTTCCTTTCCTTTGATTATCCTTATGAGTTTTTTGGCTGAAAGATAGCCGAGCCTTTCAGTGTTTAGGTCGACCGTAGTCAGAGGCGAAGCAAGGTGTTTTGCCAGTTCCGATTCCCCTACAACCACTAGAGCTACCTCGTCCGGTACTTTTAATTCCAGCTCCCGCAGGGCTCTTAATGCCCCAACCCCTTGAACTTCCACGGAGACGTACATGGCCGAGAAATCCTGTTCCGGCGCGTTTGCTAGCACTGTTTCATAGGCAGATTGTTCATTTAAATCGGACTCCCAGACGAGCTCTTCCTGGAATTGTAGACTAGCTTCCTCGAGCGCCGACCTATAACCCATTAGCCTGTTTCTGGAAACAGTGAACCTGCTCGGACCGGACAACATCGCGATCCTTTCGTGACCGTGGTTTATGAGGTGTTCCGTGGCTACTCTGCTTACGTCAATATTGTCATTATCCACGTATGGCACGTTCTCGACGGGATCACCAAGGAAAACCACGGAGTAATCGTACTTACGGATGACTTCAAGGTAAGGCATTTCATTAGTTGGGTGGGTAATTACGGAACCACTAACGCTGTTGGAGCGTGCTGCGTATTCTATCCGCTCAATTGCCTCTTCTTCGGATTCAACAATCTGGAGAGAAAGGGTCATTCCCATTTCTCCTGCGGCTCTGTGCATTCCGGAGATCATTTTCTGGAAGAATTCCGTGGAGGAAAAAACGCTTTTAAGTTCTATTGGGATGAGCAGTCCAATAGTTTCGGATTGCCCTGTGGCCAGACTTTTTGCGGCTGAATGCGGTTGATAATCGAGCTCCCTGGCGGCCTTGATGACGGCTTTTCTCGTCTCGGAACTGACATTTGGTTTGCCGTTAAGTGCAAGTGATACGGTGGAAGGTGCAACTCCAGCTTTTTGAGCAACGTCTTCAATCGTCGCTTTATCTGTCATAACTCACTAAGACTCCCTGCTTTAAAATTCGAAGCGATTTTAGTGTATCAAAGATGAAAATGCCTGTCAAGTTTTGTACTTTGATGATTGAACCATCTCTAATACCCTATATAACGGTTTTATGAATGCGCCAGTAGAAGAAAATATTTTTCTGGCTAATAACAGTTCCATGAAGGTGAGAAGAGGGAGGTTAAAATCGAAGCCCTTCGAGAAAGACTAATTGATTTGACTCAATGCAAAAGCTAATGCTGGAAACTATGTACTATGTCTAGCTTAAATGAATATCTAGTTGTTCTCTCGTGCTAGCTATTGCTTCTCGGTAGACTTCTTTTAGCGACACGTCGTTTTCTTCGGCCAGTCGCTGACAGGACTCAAACTCGGGAGAGTAGTTGACGGGTTCGCCGTCGAGGTAACCGATTTTTATTTTAACGGGACCGAATTCAGTTTCCAGATTTTTTATTTCCCTGTCAAGTTTCCATCGATCCACTTCCCGGGTTCGAATCCCCAGAGTGGTCGTTTCCTGGAAAATTATTCTGGCAAGTTTTTCCTCTTTATAACGGTCGCAAATAACGGTGAGTTTTACTCCCGGGCGGTTCTTTTTCATCTGGACTGGAGTTGTAAAGACGTCAAGTGCTCCTGCCTCGAGCAGTTTCTCTTCCACTACCGGCAACAGTTCCGGGTTCATGTCGTCTATATTTGTTTCGAGTACGAGTTCGTGTCCGCCTTCCCCGTTATTTTTGTCCTCCTCGCTGATACCGAGGGTGGTTCGGAGAAAATTTCCGCGCCCTTCAACCTTATGGGACCCAATTCCGTATCCTATCTTCTGGGATTTCATTTTCGGTCGAAAGAAGTCGTCGACGAAAGTGGCCAGAATAAGAGCGCCGGTGGGAGTCGTTAATTCCTTGTTTACGTCGGTAGAATAGGAAGGAGCCTCGCACCTTCGAAGAATTTCGGCTGTGGCGGGGGCAGGTACCGGTAGTTCGCCATGTGCGGTCTCTACCGTGCCACTCCCCAGGTTTACGGGTGTCGAGAATACTCTGTCGGGATCAACCTTCCAGACTCCCGCTGACGCCCCGATGATGTCCGCAATAGAGTCCAGGGCTCCCACTTCGTGAAAATGGACTTCTTTCACGCCCACGCCGTGAACGTCGGCTTCAACCTCGGCCAGCAGCTCGAACATATTCGTTGCCCGTTTTTTTATACCTTCGGGCAAAGAAGAGCGCTCAATGAGGTCTTTAATATCTTTCAGGTTTCTACGGCTAGCTCCATCCCCACCCCGCACCTCAAACGTGGTACCCGAGATCCCGCCCCGGCTACCTTCACTGATCTTGATTTGCGGGTCTTCGGGAAGAACCTTTTTGATATTCTCTATTAACCAACTACTGTCCAGCCCCAGGTTCAGCAGGCTGGAGATAAACATATCTCCACTTATGCCTGAAGAAGGTTCAACCAACAGTATTTCAGTACGGCTAGCAGTCATAATTACTGTCCTCCTTGCCCTCGTTTTTTGAAGCAGTCCTGGAATTGTCCTTGATTTTATTGATGGTTGCAGCCGCAAAATAGCCAGCCCCGTATCCATCTCCGATATTGACTACCGTTATGCCAGGCGCACAGGCATTGAGCATCCCGAGAAGAGGAGTAATTCCGTCGAGATTTGTTCCATAACCGACGTCTGTTGGCACGGCTACTACGGGGGTATCGACCAAACCCGCCACCACGCTTGGAAGAGCTCCTTCCATTCCCGCTACTACTATCGCCATGTCGGCTTCAACTATCCTGTCCCTGACACTTATTACCCTGTGGAGGCCGGAGACACCGACGTCGAATATCGTGTCCACTTCAACGCCCATGGAACGAGCCGTGACTTCTGATTTTCGGGCTACCGGAATGTCGGAAGTACCAGCGGTAATCACGGCGACTTTACCTCTGGTGTCGCCGGGAAATTCTCCTATAAAGGCAAGGTTTGACTCCGGATAGGTCAGTGCCTCGGGGTATATATCTTGTATCTTTTTAAGAACTTTGGGGTTCACGCGCGTAGCCAGCACGCTACTTTCCGGGACCATTTCCTCGATAATTTCTAAGACCTGGTTTTCGGTCTTGTCCTCGCAGTAAATGGCCTCTGGTGCACCTCTCCGGAGCGACCTATGACTGTCAATTTTTGTGTGCTCCAGATTTTTGAAAGGGAGGTCCTCGAGTTGGTGCATCACGTCTTCAACGTTAACTTTTCCCTGACTCAATTCGTTTAGCAGCTCCCGGAGTTTTTCAGTGTTCATTTAAACTCCTGTTTTTTAAAATTGTCCCAATTAACCTGCGTTTCCATCAGGACCTAGAAATTGTTATAGCTAATTATTTTTTCGAGCTTTTTTCTCTTCTTGTCCTCCCGGGTAAGGTCGTACTTTGGGTAACCCAGAGGCATTAGAGAGATGACTTTATGATCTTCCGGAATTTCGAGGATTTCCCTGGTTTTATCCTGGTCGAACGCTCCGATCCAGCATGTTCCCAGTCCCTCTTCGGCTGCTCGCAGGGTTAGGTGGTCGAGGGCAATTGAAAGATCCACAGTTCCCGCTTTAACCCCACAGCTCATCATTTCCTCCGGTTCCGTAGCTACTCCTGCTATTACCACGGGTGCCTCCCGGACGAATGATTGCTCGTTTGCGGCTTTATAAAGTTGATCCTTGACGGTCTCTTCATCCACTATGACGAACTTCCAGTCCTGCCTGTTGCTCGCAGACGGAGCCATTCTGACCGATTCCATAATATCTTTAATAATGGTTCGCGGTACCTTCTCGTCCCTGTAGGACCTTACCGACCTTCGGATTTCAACTGCGTCTTTTACTTCCATGATAATACCCCCTTTGGTAAATATTTTTACCAGGCGCTGACAGTTGGTTGGTTTAAAACCAGAGTGGTGCTACAACTCGATTACTCCGGCCACAGCGCCTCCATCTTTTTCTCTTTTCTCATTTTTTCCATTTCTCCGCTGGAAGGTCTTTCCTCGAACCGGCTTGCTGCATCAAGTATTTTTGGAAGTAAGTCTATATCTCCAACCGTATTGAGGAACAGGTCGGACCTTCCAAGTACCCAGCTTACGGCACGGTCCACGTATTTCTGATCTTCCAATGGTTTGTACCAGGTAGCTCTGTTCTTTTCACCTTCATGCCACCGCCTCCTGGCCACCGACTTTATCGTTTGAACAGCAACTCCTCTCTCTCTGCAGACCTCCAGAAGCTCTTCGAAATCGGAAGCGTACTCCTCGTTCTGCATCAAAGGATAGTTGTAAGGTAGCAGAACGGAGTCGAAATCGTACTCACTCAGGCTCTTCATGTGCATTTTTGGCACCTTCAGAGAATGGCCGGTTACTCCCAGAAATCTGACAAGACCTTCCTCTTTCGCTTCTATAGCGGCCTTCAAGGCGCCGTTTTCACCAAAAGCAGTTTCCCACTCGTCCGGCCGGATGAGGTTATGTAATTGGAGCAGATCTATCTGCTCTACTCGGAGTCTGTTGAGGGAATTTCGTATATCTTCTTTGGCTTCATCGTAAGTTCTCTCTCCCGTTTTTGTGGCAAGGAAGAAACGGTCTCGATATTCTTCCATCCAGGGTCCAATTCGAAGTTCGGAATCACCATAGTTTGCAGAAGTGTCTATATGATTAACGCCGTACTCGAGCAGGACCTCGAGAGTCCTGTTTGCTTCTTCCTGAGTTACGTCGGCGAGAGACACTCCTCCAAACAGAGTTACTGTACTCTCGTGCCCGGTTGAGCCGAAATCTCTTCGTTCAATCATTTACTTCACCCCTTAGTGAGTGATTCAGGTAGAAGCCAGGTCCAGTGTCGCACCAGTGCACCTCAGCCAGAATTACCGATATTTTTATTAGACCCGAAATACACATTAAAGTCCAATACAATCTGAATTATAGCCAATCCACTCCGCTAATCAAAAAGTCTACCGACAAAAACTGGTCAGAAGTTTCGACTATCGGAAGTATAGAGTTTTTCCGGATTTATTCCGCCGTCCGCCGGAGGTTAAAATGGGACAAGTTCGTATCTCCTGGTTAGAAAACTTTGAATTGCTTTCCAGCATTGATTAGTATCTGTGAAAATGTCCACATCCAAAACAAGACCGGCAATTGTATACATACTTCTGGCACTAGTAGTTGTAATCTGGGGATTCAATTTCAGTTTCGTCAAGTGGGTAATTTCCCGGGTACCACCCCTTGCTTTCAACGTGGTGAGGCTATCGATTGCTTCACTATTAATTCTGACCGTTCTGACGGTAAAAGAAGGCTGGCGAACAATGCCGCCGATCGACCTCTTAAAAATGGCAGCCCTGGGAATTGTGGGTCATTCAATTTACCAGATCTTTTTCATCAACGGACTGTCGCTCACGACTGCAGGGAACTCCTCTCTTCTAATCGCTACTTCGCCGATCTGGACTGCCCTGATTTCCGGGATATTGAAGAAGGATGACGTTACGAGAAGAGCCTGGCTGGGCATAATCCTGGCCTTTGTCGGAGTTTTCCTTGTGACGCTTGGTGGGGAAGGCAGGCTATCCTTTGGGGGCTCGAAGACCACCGGGGACATATTAACGATAGCGGCAGCTCTTTCGTTATCGTTATACACGGTACTTTCCCGGGACCTGCTTGAACGGTACTCGCCACTGAGGCTCACGGCCGTGACCATGTTATTTGGAACGGGAGGATTATGGATATTCGCCGGACGAAAAGTCGTGGCGCAGAACTGGTCTACTCTGACGCTTACCTCCTGGGGAGTAATGGTTTACGCAGCGGTGTTTGCAGTTGTAGTCGGTTATATTGTTTGGTTTACGGCGGTAAGGGCAATTGGTCCCACCAGAGCAGCAGTATTTAATAATATGACGCCTATAGTCGCCTTTACTGTGGCATTTGTTCTGCTTGGAGAACCCGTTAGCTGGTTGCAGGCAGTCGGCGGGTTAACCGTAATATCGGGTATCATTACCACAGTTCGAAATTAGCCCTTAAGCTGGCCGTCAGCTCCCATTTAACCCGAACCTGTTAAGTAGTTTTCCCCTCGCGTCTTCAGTCAGTCCGAGCTTATCCGCCAGCTCTTCTACCTGATCCGGAGTTCCGTGGCCAGCCAGAAAGCCGTTAAGTCTGGCGGCGGCAGTCGAATCTCTCAGGTCTTCGCTGTCCGGATATATATCATTCAGTACGCTGATAAATGGACTACTCTGTTTCAATCGGTATTTTTGGTGGTAAGGCTCCGCCGGGTAAAATTTCTCTATCGGTCTTACCTGAGTTTGGACTTCCTGATTGCTCTCTTCATTTAGTTCCCGGTTCGTTCTTTCGGCTATATTTTTCTGGTAGTCATCGTGATAGAAAAGTATATTGGCGTATTGAGTGTTATAACTTACGGAGTACGGGTCGTGCCTATTCCAGAAAATATCTACCAGCTCTTCGTACGAGACGACTTCCGGGTTAAAATCTACCTGAATCGATTCCGTGTGGTTACCCAGGTCGTGGTAAGTCGGATCTTCCATGGCTCCTCCGGCATAACCGACCCGGGTCCTTATAACTCCAGGTACTGCTCCGTACCTTGCATCTCCGCCCCAGAAACAGCCAAGAGCGAAGGTGGCGGTCTTTAAGTTTTCGTATTCCCGTTGATCGATAGCAGGTATTTCCGATTTCTCAGATTTTTCCTCGGCCGCAAGAGCAGACATTCCGATTAGACCAGCTAGCAGGACTAATAAAAGAAGAGTGAAGGTAATATAGATAAAATGTTTTGACATTTTTGACCTCCATAGGGAATTCGATATAATATAGACTTCTAATTAATAATAGTTATAAATAAATCGCTTTTCCACCCTGTCAGGATAGGAGGAAAAGAAATATGATAGTAACTGGTGAAGGTAAGATTGCTTCAGATAAAATCTATACAGCAAACGGGTTGCTAAACCGGGGAATTATGTCACTCAGAAAAAAAATCGACCCGGGAAATAAATCCCGGGTCGTCTCTTAGAAAGATTATTTTAGAAGTATAGAGAGCTATGAAAAAGACTAATTAATCGCCCTTTCTCAAAAGCTATTCGTAGTCCTCTCCGTAACTGAAAGCTGAAGTTACGTTTCCGTCAGGACCAATAAGGGTTGCTTTATCGGAATTGTCGTCCCATACGTCTTGCTGGGTCCAGGGAACGTCGTTCCAGCTCGCGTAATACTGACTGGACCCCGCGCCGCTGTGCAGACGAATTACGCTAAGAGGAGCTACAGTGACTCTGCAGTCGGCCTGCACGTCGAAATTGAACGTAAGTCCGGCTTTTTCGGCCTTCAAACTGTAATCGCAAAGATCAATCTTCTCTGTTGTTAAGTTGACGATTAGAACTGTCTCGTGCGGGCCCTCGTGGATGAGTTGAATTATTGCAAGCTCGTCACCGTGTGTTTCGGCAGCCTGGACGGGCACGAAAGTTGATACCGAAAATACTCCCAGCAAACAAATAATAGTCGAAAGTAGTAAAAAATTTGCCAGCTTTTTGTTAAATGTATTGATTTTCATCGGGCACCCCCATCTGGAAGCCTATTTTTCCATACCTTTTAACTATAATATTACACCCCAGTTGCCAGGTCAACTAAAGACTATTTAATTACCCGCCCCGCGGTGGGCTTATCCTTCTGGTCCGTATAACTGCTTTCTGCCCCTTCGCGGCAAATAATTTAACTGTTAAACCTCAGCAGTAGAGGGTTTAAAGCTTCAAATTTAGGTCCAGCACAAATGACGCGAGGAAGCATAACCGGCTAATCAATTTTTGGCCCGGGTAAATGTTGTATCTGGCGAAATATTTACGACAATTTACGAACTATGAAAAGTTGCAGGGAGGAGTTATGGGGTCGAATGAGTATCTGATTGAGACTGAGGATCTCACCAAAAACTTCGGGGACTTTACTGCCGTTGACAGTCTGAACCTTAAGATAAAAGAGAATGAAATATTTGGATTTCTTGGTCCAAACGGAGCAGGGAAAACCACATCAATAAGGATGATGGTAGGGTTGCTCTCTCCAACGGAGGGAAAGGTTAAAATTGAGGGTGACGCCACGGGGGAACCGAATGAAAGGG
Source organism: Candidatus Bipolaricaulota bacterium (assembly GCA_018334915.1). GTDB lineage: Bacteria > Bipolaricaulota > Bipolaricaulia > M55B111 > M55B111 > JAGXLP01. The sequence goes on along the minus strand of JAGXLB010000008.1, from coordinate 17,884 downwards.
TAGGTATATGTCCTCAGAACTTAGTGATATGGAAAGAACTTACCAGTTACGAAAACATATACTTCATGGGTAAAATGTACGACGTTCCTTCGGATGAACTGGAGCAAAGAGTCGAGTCGATCCTCGAAGACTTAAAGCTGACCGAAAAAAGAAATAGTCCCGCCTCTGAACTCTCCGGGGGGATGAAGAGGAGACTAAACCTGGGTATGAGTATCGTCCACGAACCGGATTTAGTAGTGTTGGACGAACCGACAGCCGGACTGGATCCTCAATCAAGGCACTCTGTCTGGGACTACATTAGAAATCTGAAGGAAGAGCAGGGGAGATGTATCATACTGACAACCCATCTAATGGAAGAGGCGGACAGGCTGAGTGACAGGGTAGCGATTATCGACAGGGGAAAGCTACTGGTTGTCGACACGCCGGAAGACCTGAAAAAGAGCGTCGGGAAGGGAGATTCTATATCTTTAGAGCTGGAGGATAAAGGTCAAAACCAGGAGGTACTGGATATGTTAAGAAATATGGACGAAGTCATCGAGGCGAATGAAATAGACGAAAACCTGGTTTTGAGGGTTATGGATGCTGTAGGCAGGATGGCGGACCTGACGGAAAAGATCGAAGGAAATGGGTTTGAGATATCCGACGTTTCAATTAGCCGCACGAATACACTGGAGGACGTATTCATCCACCTGACTGGAAGGAGGTTGGAATCGTGAAATTCGTTCACGTTTCTATCAAGGGACTGAAAGAGATATTTCGAGATAGAAGGGGCCTGGCTTTTATCCTCGCCTTTCCCGCAATATTCATGCTGGTATTCGGGTTTGCCTTCAGCGGAGGTCAGGGGGATAACACCTCTTACAACATCGGGGTTTTAAACCAGGATCGAGGAACAGTAATGTCCCTTTCCGGGGAAGCCGAAGAAGAGCGGAATTTTGGGGCAGAATTAGTTGGCCTCTTAGAAGATTTAACTTTCGAGGACAGCGAAGTTCCCCTGTTTGAAGTCAAGCTGGTGGGGGAAGAGGAGGGCGAATCCTTGCTTAAGGACAGGGACGTTGCCGCAGTAGTATCCATACCTTCGAACTTTTCCCATTCGGTCCAACAGCTCATAAAAAGTACGGTTAGAAATGAAGTTACGAGTAGAGTTGGAGAAATGGTTATTACACAATTTAACGACGTTTCCTCTAACGAAGGAGGCAACTTCGGACCAGATAACTTTTCGACAGAGGAAATGGATAGCCTTGCCGCCGACGGCGATGTCAGGAGTCTGCCCGAAGTGGAGAACCTGACAACGAGTATAACGATTAAGGGGGATCCGGGTTATATGGCGTATGGCCAGGCTCGAGGGATCCTGAATGGGGTGATTGGTCAGTTCAGGGACGAAGTCGTTGATCGTGCCCGGGAGCGTACCTCTTCTTACTTTGATGAGGAATACTCTTCGAGAGGCAAGTTCCTGATAATAGAATCAGAGAGCGTATCAGGAACTCAAAGCCTATCGTCATTCGATTACCAGGCTCCGGGTATATTCGTGTTTGCTCTGTTGATGAGTGCTATTGGGGTAGCTGGTTCCCTGGCGCGGGAAGTGGAGTCCGGGACCCTGGAGAGGTTGAAGCTCTCACGGATGAGGTCGTTTGACCTACTTTTCGGCACGCTGATTCCCTGGAGCGTTATGGCCGTGGTTCAGGTCTTGATCCTTTTTGCCGTCGCCCTGCTTATTGGATTTAACTGGGCCGGAGGAATCATTTCCCTGATTTTAGCGGTGCTCGTATCCGTAATAGCGGGGGTAGCCTCGGTTTCTCTTGGGTTACTAATAGCGGCTTTTGCGGAAAACGAAAGTCACGCTAGCAATCTCGGGACTCTAATTGCCGTACCACTTAGTTTTATCGTCGGAGCGTTCTTCCCCCTCCCAAAGATAGCGTTGGGGCAGTTATTTGGAAGCACTTTCGAGCTCTACGACGTACTTCCCTGGACGCATGCCGCGGATGCTCTGAGAACTCTGTTAATCTTTGGCGGCGGTCCGGGCGAAGTAGTGGTGGATATTGGCTTTCTGGTGGGATTGACCGTGTTGCTATTTCTTGTGAGCGTTTACTTTTTCTCTAAAACCAGGCTCTCCACTCTGGGCTAAGCCTCCGTTGGGTACGCCCGGCGATCGACTGGAAGGTTAGATCAATTATTTTTATCTCGATAGCAGAATTTTTCTGGATTTGGTGTCATTGTTGATTATATCGGGAAGCCCGGGTCCCCGTGCCCGACCAATAATTCCGATGGAGACCATCCGCGCTATTATAACTCGCAAAAAACAGGTCGGGTCTCTTATTCCAGCCGATAATCGTTTAGCTTTTTGACAAATTTTGTGACTAACTTTCGAGGCAGGAATCTGATCAGTTGTGGTGCTATTGAAGTAAGTTTCCCCGGTATTACGATTCTCTTTCCCGCTTTTAACCCCCGGTAACCGGCTTCGGCTACGTATTCAGGATCGAGAGATATGGACCTGTCCGATTCTTCCGGAGGAGGAGAATTTCCTTTTATTAGGAATCCCGTATCGACAGGTCCGGGGGAGAGAGCAGTAACGTTAATACCCTGATTTTCGATCTCTTCAGCAAGGGATTCGGAGAACGACTGGACGAAAGCCTTGGAAGCGTGGTACAGTGCCATGAGTGGTCCCGGCTGAAATGCAGCAAGAGAAGAAACGTTAATTATTCCACCCTCGCCTCTCCCCTTCATTCCGGGAAGAAACAATTTCGTCAGGTGGATTACGGCGTCCATGTTGAGGTGCATCATTTCCCGGTCCGTCTCCCAGTCCGTCTCGGTGAATTCCCCCATTTGACCTCGGCCTGCGTTATTTACCAGTAGGTCTATTCGGTAGTTTGAATTTTCAATCTCCTTGAATATTCTGTCCGGAGTATCTGGTTCACTGAGGTCTCCGGTTATAATCTTCCCCTGGACGTCGAACTCTTCCTCGAGTATATCTTTTACCTCCAGTAAGTCTTCCTCGGTTCTACTCACCAGCACCGGATTATAACCGTCATCCGCAGCGAGTCGCGCTAATTCATAACCTATGCCTCTGGATGCTCCGGTAACAAGAACTCCTTTTAGCTCTTTGGTATCTGTCAAAGTGATGACTCACCTTCCCAGGATTCAGAAATTTTCTGGCTGGATTTCCGATTTACAGGTGTTTCCAATTCGAGAATGGCTCCTTTCCCCGAATAGATCTTAATCGAGAGCGTATCCTATATCTACTCAAGGCTAAAGTCAAGAAGCACCGCCCCGAGGGACAGGGCTTGAAAACATAGGACCAACAGAACTTTAATGTTAACAACCGGGAATTTACCCAGAAGATTCCTCCCTTCAGTAGGCCGCGGGGCTTCCTCGGCGCGAAATATTAATGCGCGGTTATAGTTAAACTTTCAAGATCTCTGGGATAATAGGTAAGGAGTTCGGCGCCTTCTTCCGTGACCAGTACCGTGTCGGAATGTCTAAAGCCTGCGAAATTTGGTACGTAGATTCCCGGTTCTACGGTTACCACCATCCCCGGTTCGAGCTTTCTATCATCGCCTTTGTCCAGGTAGGGCGCTTCGTGCCCGGCAAAGCCTATAGAATGGCCAGTATGGTGGCGCCAGTAATTTTCCAGTTCGTTTTGACGGTAGAATGACCTTACTGTTTTATCTACTTCGGAAAACTTCTTACCGGGTTCGATTTCATCAATCGCCAATTCTCCCGCCTGGAGCATTAGTTTGAAGTATCGTATCTGTTCTTCACTCGGTTCTCCCGCCACCATCGTTCGCTCAAGTTCACTGACGTACCCACCTACATTTGCGGAAGCGCCGGTAACCACTACGTCTCCTTCACTAATAGTTTCATTGGTAGTAAGTGCGTGCGGAATAGCACTTCCTTTTCCGATTTGCCCGCGAAAACCGGCAGAAGCAGGGGTAGTAGCGCCCTTTGGCGAGTAATAATCGTCACCGACTGTATTGAGCATCGCTCTGGAAGCATCGAGAGAAGCCATAGTCGATATCTTGTTTTCCGTCTTTCCCGGTTCAGTGTAGTCCTGGAGGTAGCGGTGGGCGAGGTTTCCCCAGCGGCAGCTTTCTTTTATTAATTCAACCTCTTCGTTGGTTTTGACCCGCATTGTCTTTTCGATCATTTTGGGTAGTTCTTCTACGTTCCCGTCGCCAAGAAATTCGGAAAGGGCTGGACCTTCGTAGCCGTAACCTCCCGGGTAACCGTCGCTGTCCACTCCCAGGTTGGCGATATCCCGATCTTCGATCCTATCGGCAAGTATTTCCATCGGGTGTTTCTCGCCCGGGTACTCTTCGTAACTAATTACCTCGTCAACTCCGCCCAGCTTTTCCACGTGCTCGACCTCTAGAGTTGGAACAAAAGCCGAGGTATTATTACCGTCGTACAGTAGACCCACCGGACGCTCCGTCTGGATAAGATATAGCCCGGTCAAATAAAAAATGTCCCGAGGACTAAATAGACAGAGACCGTCGAGGTTCTTATCGACCATTTTATCCCGCACAGTTTCCCTGTGACCCGCCAGCTCGTCTTCGCTCAATTGTAATCTCATTTACAAAACCCCTTTTTGGTCTTCTTAAGTGAAATATTCCGGTTTTAGATCCTTTTTGGACCTGATTCTCCATTATAGGTGAAAAACCTTGAATAAATCCAGGAGTTGTGGGCGAATAAAAAAGATATCTCAAACCCTGATTCCAAATAATTCCCGCGTCGGGACGGTTTCGCATCTCCAGTTATTTGCAAATAACTATCAAAGTTTTAGAGTTATTCCGGGTAGCAGATAAAACTCGGAGGTGAACCATGGGTAGTATAGTGAGCATATTATACAAAGCGGCAAGGAGCGCGAACGACGTCTCGAAGGTTGCCAGCGGAAAGCCCAGTCGTGTAGCTAAGAGGGCGGCAAACAAGGCCGTAGGTAGGAGCCTGCTGTCGAAGTTGTTCTTTAAGTAAAAAGTCCAATTACCCTGATGGACTAACTAAAGACCCAAAACCTGGAACCGAAAACCTAAAAAACAAGGAGGCAAACTGATGCCAGAAGAACTAATAGGCCAGACCCTGGTTGGTGACAGTCTGGAAGTTGGAGCGGAGTACCACCCGGAGCACGGTGTGGTTACCATCCTGTTGAGCTCCCCTGAACAGTCGACCGCCGTTAACCTGGAGCCGGGAAAGGATGAACTCCATAATTTCGTCGAAGCAGTAAACAGGATTCAGGAAGAATACTCAAGCAGGTAGTCAAAAATCGCCCGAGCGTGGGGGCTCGGGCTTCTTGATGAAAATGAAAAGCAGGCTGGGTCCCCGCGCCCAGCCGATAGGTAGGAGTCAATCCTCTTCGAAGTTAAGGCTCAAGGAGACTCTTTTCCTTGGTTTATCTACGTCTAATACCTTTACCCGAACCCTCTGATTTAACTTAACGACATTTCGCGGATGATCCACGTAATCCTGCGATAATTCGCTTATATGAATTAAACCGTCCGATTTCAGACCAATATCCACGAATGCGCCAAAGTTGGTCACGTTGGTGACGACCCCCGGGATCACCAGTCCTTCCTCTAGGTCGCTGATTTCGTTAATATCGTCGGAAAAATCGAACGGTTCGAATTCCGGTCTCGGATCACGTCCAGGCTTTTCGAGTTCGTCGAGAATGTCGGTGAGAGTGGGAAGACCGACTTCCGAATCGACGTAGTTTTCCAGGTTTATCTCTTCCTGAATCTCCGAATTGTTAACCATTTCGGTTATCGCGCATTCCAGATCATTTGCCATCTTTTCTACTACCGAATAATCCTCGGGATGAACTCCGCTGTTGTCCAGGGGATTGTCGCCGTCAACTATTCGGAGGAATCCGGCAGATTGCTGAAAGGTCTTCGGACCGATTCTTGGAACCTCTTTTAACTGCTCAATATTTGTGAACTGACCGTTATCCGTTCTGTATCCTACGATGTTGCCGGCGAGTGTGGGGCCCAGGCCCGCCACGTAAGTCAGTAATTTTTCGCTCGCCGTATTCACGTTTACGCCCACCCTGTTTACGCATCTCTCGACGACCTCGGTCAGTTTATTCTCCAGAAGATTTTGATCGACGTCGTGCTGGTATTGGCCTATACCCAGTGACTTCGGGTCTATCTTTACCAGTTCGGAAAGTGGGTCCTGAAGCCTTCTACCTATCGAAATGGCACCTCTTACCGTAACGTCCTGCTCGGGAAATTCTTCCCGGCCGATCTCCGAGGCGGAATATACCGACGCCCCGTCCTCGTTGACCCTGACTACGGTGATATCGCCCAAAAGGTCCAGCCCCCTGACGAACGACTCGGTTTCCTGGCTCGCGGTTCCGTCTCCGATCGCTATCGCTTCGGGATCGTATTTACTTACAAATTCGCTTATAGTTTCCGTCGCACTATCCGTCTCGTTCTGTGGCTCGTGGGGAAATACCGCTTCGTAATCGAGAAATTTCCCCTGCGCGTCGAGGGCGGCCAGCTTGCAGCCGCTTTTGAACCCGGGATCAATACCGAGCACGCGTTTCTGTCCCAGAGGAGGGGACATCAAAAGTTCTTCCAGGTTATCCTCGAAGACCTCGACGGCTTCCTTGTCGGCTTTTTCTTTAACTTTATTTCTTAAATCAGTCTCAAGCGAGGGAGCCAGGAGGCGCTTGTAGCAATCCTCTATAGCCAGTTTTACCTGATCGCTCGACCTAGAATTACCAGTTATTATCAACCCTTTGAGCTTCTTTATTCCTTCCTCTTTTGGCGGCCTGACTTTGACACTGAGTACGTCCTCGTTTTCGCCTCTGAATATCGCCAGAACTCTGTGGCTGGGAGCGCTCAGGGCGGGCTCTTCCAGGTCGTAATATTCCCGATACTTTTCGTCGGGGTCGGCCTCGGAATCCTTTAGCTCCGACTTTATGGAACCGTTCTCGAAAAAGAACTCCCTCATTTTCTGACGTACTTCCTTATTTTCATTTACGTTTTCCGCGATTACGTCCCGTGCACCCTGGAGGGCCGCTTCCGGATCGTCGACACCCTTCTCTTCATCCACGTAGCTTTTTGCAATTACCTCGGGGTTCAGTCCCGGACGCTGTTCTTGAATTATATCCGCCAGAGGCTCCAGCCCCCTTTCTTTTGCCTTCGAGCCTTTAGTTGACCTGCTGGGCTTGTAGGGGAGGTAGATATCTTCTAGTTCCGATAGGCTGGTGGCCTGGTCAATTTCCTTCCGAAGTTCGTCAGTGAGTTCTTCCTGTTCTTTTAACGATCCTATTATTGTATCTCTGCGACTTTCAAGCTTTTTGACTCTTTCGAGCTCGTCCTTTATTTCTCCTATCTGGACTTCGTCCAGCGATCCGGTCTCTTCCTTTCTATAACGGGCAATGAACGGGATGGTGTTGTCATCCTCGAGCAGTGACTTTACGGCTTTAACCTGTCCTAATTCTATTTCGAGTTCTTCAGCTATACTTTTAGTTTCTTTGGTCAGTGTAATCTCCCCATGCGTTTTTAGTGATAAATATCCCAAATATTATAGCCAAATTAAGATGTTGTTTCGAACGATTTAGGTATTATCTAGCTAATGAAATATAGCAGTATAACCTTCACCTCAGGACGCCTTTGAGATATAATCCAGTTAGTAATAAAATCGGTTACTAAGGACCTTTAGCTTCTGTTCAGACAGCCCTGAAAGGACTGACTGGAGCCCGAAGACTTAGTCAACACCAGAAGCTATAGAGGTCTGAAAAGGGTTTTAGTTGACTTAAAATCCAACCCGAACAAATAAGGTGAGGTGCACTATATTCATGCCATCAGGCAAAGGAGAGTTAAAGCCGGAAGTAAAACCGGAAGAAATAGAAGAGGAAAGCGAAGCGAAGGAAGCGCTCGAGTCGCTTAGAGAAGCGATACGATACCACAATTACCGGTATTACGTGGCAAACGATCCCGTGATCTCGGATTACGAATACGACCAACTCATGCGGGACCTCCAGGCCCTCGAGGATAAATTCCCGTCTCTGGTCACGCCCAACTCGCCGACCCAGCACGTGGGGGGTGAACCGCAGGACGAGCTTGGTTCCGTCGAACATCCTGAACCGATGTTAAGCCTTCAGGCTGCCTACGAAGAGGAAGAGGTTGCAAATTTCGACGAAACCTGCCGGGAGGAGTTATCCCTGGAAGAAGTGGAATACCTGGCCGAGCCGAAATACGACGGACTGGCAATCGAACTGATTTACGAGGACGGCTCCCTCTCCGTTGCTTCGACTAGGGGGGACGGCGAGACCGGAGAAGACGTGACAGAAAACATTAAAACCATAAGAGAAATTCCGCTCTCTCTTATCAGCGAGGACGGAAGACCGGTGCCGGAGAGGCTGGTTGTTAGAGGGGAAGTCTACATGCGGAAAGACGAGTTTCAGGAAATGAACGAGAGACGGGCGGAGGAAGGGAAGGATCCCTTCGCCAACCCTAGAAACGCCGCCGCCGGCTCGCTCCGGCAGCTGGATCCGAAAGTAACCGCCAAACGGCCCCTGCGTATCTTTTGTTACGACGTGGCGGAGGTGGAGGAACACGGATTCGAGTCCCAGAAGGAAATAATGGAGGCACTACCCAACTGGGGGCTTCGGGTGAATAGGGACTGGATAAAAACCTGCTCCGGCGTGGAAGAACTCATCGATTTTCACGGTCAGCTGGAAGAGAGTCGAGAAGATTTACCCTACGAAATAGATGGAGTGGTTTACAAAGTTAACGATCTCTCCCAGCGCGAGATTATGGGCACCAGGGAAAGGGATCCACGCTGGGCTCTTGCCTATAAATTTCAGCCACTTCGAGGCTCCTCACGGGTGAAGGATATCCAGGTTCAGGTTGGAAGAACGGGCTCTCTCACCCCTATTGCTCACCTGGAACCGGTCCACATAGGGGGCGTAAAAGTCAAGCGGGCTTCTCTGCACAACCAGAGTGAAGTTGAGGATAAAGACATCAGGATCGGAGATAAAGTTCTTGTAGAGCGGGCCGGGGATGTAATCCCCCAGGTCGTGAAGTCCCTGCCCGAAGAACGGGACGGGTCGGAGCAGAAGTTTACCATGCCGGACAGCTGCCCGGTCTGCGGCGACAACGTGGTGATTTCCGAAGACAAGCAGCAGGCCTACTGTACCAACGCCAGCTGTCCCGCCCAGGTCAGGGAGCGGTTAATCCATTTCTCCTCCCGGGGTGGAATGGACATCGAGGGCCTGGGAGACAAGATTGCCGAGCAGTTTATCGAAACCGGTCTTGTGGAGAGCCTGGACGACCTCTACCGGTTAGAAAAAGACGACTTGACCTCTCTGGAACGTTTTGCCGAGAAATCCTCACAAAACCTGCTCGAAGAAATAGAGGAGAGCAAGGACCAGACTCTACCGAGGTTTTTGTACGCCCTGGGGATACCGGAAGTGGGAGAGCATCTATCTCGGGTCCTCTCCAGCCAATATCCCAGGCTTAATGACCTGATGGAGGCCACCGAGGAAGAGCTACAACGGATAAACGAGGTCGGCCCGGAAGTGGCAAAGAGCATCGTCGGTTTCTTTTCCAATCCAGACAACCAGGAATTGATTGAGAACCTTATTGAGGCCGGAATCACGCTGAATAACCCATTGACCGAGGATACAGAATCACCTCTGGAAGGTCTTACCTTCGTGTTCACCGGCAGCCTGGACAGGTGGACCAGAAACGAGGTTCAGAGGTACGTCGAAGACAAAGGTGCCCGCAGCACCTCGAGTGTCAGTAGTCAGACCGATTACGTCGTGGCCGGTCCGGGAGCCGGCTCTAAGCTCGACGACGCGGATGAACTGGGAGTCCCCGTTCTGGACGAGGAAGAATTCGTCGAGCTCCTTCAGGACAGGGTCGGGGAGGAAGAATTCGAGGCGAATTATTAGCAAAAAATCTGCCAGAGGAGGTCAAAGAGATGGGCAGTGTGAGCCTCCGGGGGATTAGAAATCTATCTTGCCATCTTCTTTTTGCTCGTAAGCCTCTAAAATACGGCTGGCTATCTCTTCCGGTTCCTGAGCCCCATGAGGTAAGTCAAATGTAACTTTGTCCCAGAATGGGGTATCGACCGCTTTGGGTCGGACTATAGAAAGTGTCCGGTCGCGTTCCTCCTTGCGAAGCACCTCGACAAATGACTCAAGCCCTGCCTTTGCCGATACGTAAGCTGCAAGACCGGGCAGTTGCGTTCGCTCGCTTACTGCGCCAATAAATACCATGTGAGTCTCGTCTTTCAGTAAAGGGAGGCTATATCTGGAAGCTAGAAAGGATCCTTTTAAATTGGTCTCGGTAATTCGATTCCAGTCCTCGGGATCCATATCGGCAATCCGGTTGGAGGTAATATCGCCAATCGCGTACACCCAGAGATCGACCTTATTCAGCTTGTCCTGATACTTATCAACGACAGTGGCGACTTCATCAGGATCTCTGATATCAGTTATCTCTGCCTCAGTGACAGAACTAGCAAAATTACCCGAAGTTCGGGATACGGCAAGGACGTCCCAGTTTTCCTCCACCAGTTTCTCGACCGTAGCCGAGCCAATTCCACCCGAAGATCCCCAGACCATCGCAGTTTTCATGGTTTCCCCCCTCAATCATTAAAAAAGCGCGGTAGGCTTAGAGTTTTCGCTTTTTACCTTAACCGCGCTATATATTCCAGAAATGACATGCTGAAATTAAAACCAGAGAATTATTCGGACATCTTTACGAGTAACCTGGCAATCGTCTCTCTTTCCTCAGGCTCCGCCGCGTTCCACATTTCTTGTAGTAATTCTTCTTCCGGAGTCTCCGGACAGACGTTTTCGGCAAGGAAGTCACCGATCTGTGTCGCCAAATTTTCCATCTGTTCCTGGGACATTCCCACTTTTTTTCCCGCACTTACCGCCTGGCTCAAATTATCTCTCCATTCGCCCCAGTTTCCAACGTAATCCATCATGCTAACACATTTTAATTTCTCGTTTACGTCCATATTTCCACCTCTTACGGTAAATTTTTAATACGAATTAATTTTAAGTTAAAAATTAATATTAATCAAGAAAATCTATTCATCAGGTAAACAATCCCGTGCCCGGGCGACGAGATTCCGGACGCTTCGGCAAAAGATCCTCTTATTTCACGGGGTCGGCAACATAACGGTTGAGGTCATGAGCTTCAGAACCGAAATCTACCCTTTTATCGTCTCCGGCTCCTCCACCCCAGAAGGGCGGGTCCCCGCGCTCGCCCGAAAGGGTCTCCTAACATCAATCTCACTTATATTTTTTCGGATATCGATAAAGCAGACGTAGTATCAAGTTGCACGTCTCCCCGATGACTTACCACTATAATAGGGCAAAGACAGATACGGGGCGGCATTTAGAGTATTTACTACACTTTTCCACGCAACTCTCAATCCATTCCTAATATCCTTGATATCTCCTTCATTGTTCATTTAAACAAATCTCCAGAGAAAAAGTATCTCTAGTGGCTGAATACATAATAGGAATTGACTTGGGGTTAGTAAATAAGAACTGAACGTAGAGTTTAAATGTGCTATAAAGATTTTTCGAGGATGCCCTTTTCTTCTCTCACATGGTAACAGTAGCTTTTCACGTACACGTGAAAATATTCCACAAAAAGACCCTAGCCATGGTAGGCATAACCTCAATAAACCCGCTTAAATAGCCCTCAGCTAGCCCTCCAAGCAGTAGTTTGCATGTTCTCCACAAAGATGATTTAATGAGAAGTGAAAGAGATATGGTGATTTTCTAATGGGGAGGCAACTGTGAACTACCCACAAAAGCAATCTAATTATCGGCCTATCAATTGGAGCAGAAAAGCGGTTATGGCCTTACTAACTGTAGGTATCATTGTAGGCTTTACTTTTTCCAGCGCACCTGTTGTTGCAGAAGAAAAGGAAATCACCGTACCCATAAACCAAGTCGTAAAAATGGAAAAACTATCCACCGAACAGCTCACCAAATCTAAAGTGACTGTACCCATATCTTGGGTTAGCAAGGAGTACTTAGAGAAACACAGTTACACCAAAGAAGGGCGGGCTACAGGCCAAAGTGCCAACGAAGAAGGCTGGTCACTTATCTGGGAATCCGATTTCGAAGAGGGCGATCGGGACGGATTTAGTAAAGCTTGGGTCGACGGCGGGGTAGGCTGTGAAAAGTACCCGCCCACCAGAGAAGACGTTCTAGCTCACGCAGTTAAAGATAAGACTACCCCAGATGGAGATTACGTATTAGAAATAGTGGCCAACCCAAATAATGAAGGCGGAACATTCGTCAATGCAATAACGGTAAGAGATGTACCATTTGAGGACGACCACCTCTACAAAGTAGAAGGCTACTTCAAAAAAGTTCCCGATACGAAAGTCGAATTACTGGATATGGAGTTGCAGTACATAAATAGCTCCAACATGGAAAGCTACAACAGTTTCTTATGGTATATCCATAAGGGCTATGAACCAGCATATGAGTGGGTAATGTGTCCTACGGAAAGCAATGATGATTTTCCTTATAAGAAACTATTCAAGCTTGACGAAAGCGGAAGTTGGCATAAATTCGAATTTGTCGGAAGATACGAATCTAACCCGACTAGCAGGAAGATATTGGAACTCCAGATTGATGATAAAGTAGCCCATATAAACGAAGAAGTCCTCACCCAGAAACACAATTATTCGGACGTATTCAAGGTTCTACTTGAAACACATAATATGTATACTGGTTGCGTTCCAGAAAGACATTATACGGGTAAAAGCAGGTGGGACGAGATTAAAGTATATAAGAAGCCGATAGAGAAAGAATAGTCAAGGTGAAGAATTAGAAGGAGGCAATACCTTGAAAGACCAAGATTCGGACGAAACTTGCGGCAAGTTCACCAGAAGAGACTTCCTTAAAGCGACAATAGCCGGCTCTTCCGCTCTGGTTGCACCCACGATAATAGACTATCTCGGCCAATCTACCACTTCTTCTGACAAAGAATTCCTCGAAATCAGGGACGGAAATTTCTATAGAGGTGGGGAGGAGTACGTCATGAAAGGTGCAAACTACCTATCCAGAGACAATCCGTGGAGGGTGATAAAAAGATTCGATCCAGAGAAGGTAGATAAAGAGCTAAAGTTAGCCGAAAACCTAGGCATCAACACCATCAGGACGGGCATAAATTACGTATACTCAATAGGCAGAGATAGAATCTTCGACGACTCTGGACAATATACGGGCTCTCCACGGGTAGCGGATATTGATGAGGGATATTTCGAGAATTTCGACAAGTTTTTGGATATCGCAGACAGCCATGGTATTAAGGTAATGCCCATTCTCTTTGACCACGCTTATTGGGAGCTTTATGAACCTGATTTTTGGGATGTGGGAAAAAGCTACCTCGAACAGTGGTTTCCAGAATTTAAAGATGATGAACGCATAATTGCTTGGGACGTAAAAAATGAACCAGATGTATATTCGTTCTTTCCCGAAGGTTCCGATAGAAAACTCCTAGATTTTCTCGAAGAGATGATTGACTATGTGGGAGAAATCGACGAGATACATCCTACTACAGTTGGTTGGAAGTCGTCCGAAAACTTAAAATATGGCTTAAGAACGGATTATTGTTCGTTTCACCATTATGATTGGCCAAGAAAATTGGAGGGGGAAATAGAGCAGGCAAGGGATTACTCCACTAAACCACTTGTCCTGAGCGAATTTGGCCGTGCTACGCTTGAGGAAAGCAAAACTAATCCGAACTATAGTGGAAACGAAGAGTCAGAAGAGCAGTATTATAAAAACATCTTCTCGGAAGGAGAAAACCTGTCTGGATTTTATTTCTGGAGGTTATTCGATAACCCTCAGGAATTGACAAAACAAGAAGGAATGGGCTACGTTTACGACAAGGATGCCAATGATAACTTTAAAGATTACGAGCTACACTTTGGCGTATTTCGCACCGATTACTCCAAGAAACCCGCAGCTCACGTAGTTGAGCAGTATTATAAATGGATTCTTTAAGATTATTTCCTAATTAGATACACTGGAGTCCGAACTGAAACTTTACCCTCATATAAATACCAATTTTGTTATCATATCAGATTTCTGCATAATAACAGTGGCTTATAAAGGGGATGGGAAAATGTCAAAAACATTATTTGAAAAAATCTCTGATTGGTTATTTGGCTGGTCAGAAAAGAAAGGAAGTCAGCGTGTAAAAGTAACAAGAAGTGGTTTTGAAAAGAGGCAAGGCGAAGAAAAGTATTTTGAGCTGAAAGAAAAGTGCAATGAGGCAAAGGAAGATGACGATTATTTGAAGGCTTTGAAGTTTGCACTTGAAGCTCTACCTTACTTTGAAAGAGTAGATGGAAGAGAGGATATCCAGGTAATTTGGCCTCTGGTAGAAGCTTTCAAATATCTTCCTGCAGTGAAAAAAGGAAGAACGGAATTGCTCGGAATTAAAAAGATAATTAGCTCCGACCCTAAGTTAGATGAAGATTGGGTAGAGGATGTAGGGAATGCGTTAGAGGTTGCTGAGATGATGGATGAAATACTTGAGTTTCTGGAAGAAAATCCTGGGTTCCCGCAAAGCGAGTTATGGGACGAGTTCGACGTTGACGGGAGAAAATGGGCCCCGAAAATAGATTATGCAGAGCGGGTTGGGGCTATCGAAAAGAAGAAAGAGGAAGGTAAAAACAAGCTGTTTGCCCAGGGGAAACCTAGACTTAAACAAGTTAGAAATTAGTCTAGAAGAACTAGGATCGACGTCCGTGTGATTTAACAACTTAACCCGTATCTACACCCAACTATTTATGTCAGAGGCCTTTTTTATATTCAGATCTAGTAGACTTTCAGGTGGATGGTACCTTTATCATTAATCAAACCTTGCTCACCAACTTCTACAGGGTGGGTACCGAAAGCCAAAAGATTCATGGGATTTTTAGGACGGGTGCCTTAAAAGCCTTTCAGGATTTATAACATGCACGTGAAAAACTTCCGAGAATAGGCCCTTAGTGAGGTAGGAACTAGCCTGCTCAAAGCCTCTAGACTCCTCTCAAATTGATGGGTATTCATATTAAAGCCCTTTCCACCATTCAATAGATTGATACCTTGAAGTTTAACGTGGAATGTTTACCCCCATAATTTGGTTTTTCAAGCCTGTTTTCGGATAATGCAGTTATAAAGGGGCGATAATATGAGCATCAAAGAAAATTTAAGACAAAAAAGTAACGAGGAATTACAGAAAATATACAGGGAAAACGATAGGGACAAGTGGCGGAAAGAAGCTATAGAAATGGCTGGCGAACTCTTAAAAGAAAGAGGGAAAGAATTACCAGAACAAGAACCTTCAACAAAAGGCTCCAAAGGAGAAAGCTCCACCGCAAAGAGTAAAGCACTAAACGAAGAGGATTTTACGGAAGGTGGCGGTAGCATCCCTACTCTAATCCTTGGCGTATTTGGAGTTCTTTCCGTAATTATTGGAATTATGCTACTTTGGAATCTTTATTCGGGAGAATCTACGGCAGGATGGTTTCGGGAAATATCAAGCATCTTGCTGATTAATCTAGGGTTTATTGGGTGGGGCTTTGCAACGCTGATTTCTATGCTGAAGAAAGTGATGAACCAGCAAAACAAGTTACTGGTTAAGTTGATAAACAAAAGAGGATGAGGCAGAGGGAGCGGTTGAAAAAAGTAAGGGTTTTTCCAGGAACCAGCAGGTTTTAACTTGTTCGTCCATTTTGTTGTCCCACAATGCTTATAACAATTTGGAGGTGGTCTTTTTGGGTTACATTGAAGATCTTGCAGAAGACGTAAAGGATCAATTCGAAGACCTCGACACTGAAAAGTTACTTGATTTTCATGAGAGATACGATATGGCTAGATCGACAGCGGCTAGTCTTCTAGCTATCCGAAACATACTTGAAGAAAGGGGCAAAGAACTCCCAGAACTAACTTATCCAACGGAAGAATAAACAAATATAGAGGAAAGATAAGAAAACAGATTACTGTATAGGATAAGCTACCTCTGAGCTAAATTTGCAGATGATAGGCTATTTAGCTCTATGAATTGTACCATTAAAGGAAGTTTGAGAGTTTTATGTGGATTTTTTTCTTAAAAATTTCACTGACTCTCCACTCAACTACATTGAATATTCACAATCATAGGTTAGGATAATTACGGCATTCGAATCACCCTGACCGAGAAAAGGACCAAAAAATGACAGAAAAAGTAAAAATCCCCGAACTGGTCAAAGAAATGGACGACCAGATGGAAGAGATTCCAGTATTTTATAACAGAGAGACCGGCGAGTACGTCGGCGTGCGCGAGAAATTCCTGCATTACGTAGAATCCGGGTTTCAGCTGGATGATTTCTCCTCCGATGAGGAAAAGAACGAGTACGAGCTTGCCGAGGAAATTTTGACTACAGGCAAATACCTCCGTATTCCGAGCAACTACGACATATACGAGTGGGAAATCATAATCGATTTTATTCAGAAGCAAGGAGACGAGAGCATAAAAAATGAACTTATGGACGCAATCAACGGCAGCGATCCCTTTCGGAGGTTCAAAGAGAAAGTACTTCAGAACGACGTAACCCGGGACTGGTTCAGGTTCAAAAGGAAGCGCTTTGCCGAAATTGCTAAATACTGGTGTGAAGGCCAGAAGATCGGATACAGAGAGAACTAAGGCTGGTTACTTCACCTATATTATTATTGCTCAATTCTTTTACCACCTCGATTCTTCGATAGGCGGTGCTTTCTAGCACCGCTGTTGTGGGTGGTTGAAGTGTATAGATATATCCTTTGTTATGTTTAGCGTAATTACTACCAAAGCAAACAACCAAACACTTCAACCCGGGCTTACACCGGGGGTAGAAACCCCCGGATATCGAATGGTGTTTAATGGCAATTAGGTTTGATCGTGGCTTTCACCCTATTGCGATAGGCGGGCCTTTCTAGGCCCGCTGTCCTGGTTGGTTGAAGTGTAGAATTATCTTCTTCGGTAGATTCCACGTTAGTATTACCAAAGTAAAGGACAAAACACTTAGACCTTTGATTACATCAGGGTTCGAAAACCCTGGCTATCGACTATTATAAATTGTCTCCTCAGGCTGAAGTTTTGCTGGGTTGAAGTTTTCAGGTCCAAAATCGTAAAGCAGTTTTATAATGGTGAAAGGTTTGATTGTTGAAAAATGCCTACCCTGTGAGAGGACAGACAGAGCCAACTTAAAGCATGTTCATGACCGTAAAAACGATGGAAACCACTAACAACCCGGTTATGACGACCATCGAACCTTTGATTAATTTTCCCTTTGTGGAGGACCTCTCTTCTTCCGGTATTCTATTCAGACCCCAGTTTAGGATTAAGTTTAGCACGACCAGAAGTGTGACCGCCCAGGTGGAAGACAATATATTACTCACGGTTTTCGATCTCCTTTAGTTTCCTAAAAGTTAAAAAGCACTTGCCCCAAAAGTTGTAAAAAAGTTGAGTTATTTTACATCGTGGATCTCAGAAATTCTACCTGTTCCCACTTCTTCTTTTTTTGGTTTACTCCGATCGAGTCCCATTCTTGATCTCATCTAGTTTAATCAATCGGTATAGGGCATTGCAAATTTTATCCCGACGAACTGAAAAGTCCCACCTCCCCAGGAGCTCGAGCTCCCACGCTCGAGCGATAGGTCTTTATCGAGACTATCGGGCGGGCGTTGGAGCCCACCCTGCTTGAATAGTTCAAGGGACTATTGATGACAGAAAAGAACTTTGGTCAGAGGTGAAAGAAGTGAGTTGAATGTCTTCCATCTTCGTTCCGGTATTTTAGCCTATCCTCGACTATAGCTCTTAATTCGTCTATGCCTTATGGCTCACAAAGAGGCGACAGGTTGGGAGGTTTGAAGTACCGGTCCCAAATGCCATGAAAA
>JAGXLB010000267.1 GCA_018334915.1 Candidatus Bipolaricaulota bacterium | reverse complement strand
TCAAGTGGGCAAGCATTTTACTGTCCACTCTGTCAGTCTTAATCTTGGCTTCTGCAATTACTTTGGTCTTATTAGGGTGAGCCATGGTGACTCTAAACCCTTCTCTTTGGAGTGCATCGTACAACCACCAGTTCCTAGTAGCTTCGAAGACTACTTCCGGTTTTGGGGTGAAATCCTTTAGGTAATTGAGAATAGGTCCCGCTTTACTCGCCAAATTTTCCTCTCCGAGTATTTGACCATTTCCGTCCATGACCGTAAAGTAAGACCGAGATTTATGTAGATCCAATCCCGCTATATTATTTGTCATAACTGATCCCCCCCTATGGTAGATCTGAGTCTATAGTACCTTATGAGGGAGCCTTTTTAGAAAATCAATCTTGGACCACCATGGTCGTGGTAATTGAAAACTATTGAGTACCCGGGCGGCAAAGAGAGTTGGAGCTGACAAAAGTCCTACTGGACACGTAAAAGGAAAAGCTAACCTCTGGAGTTGAAAACAAGTTTGGTGGATTTTTCAGGATAGTGGAAGTAGCAATTTTACACCTACGTTCACTTAATTCTGCCTTTAGCACTGGATATATTCGGAAAGTAACAGATAAAGGTTTAAAAATCCTCCGGTTTGACTTGACAAAATGGTGTATATGTGGATAATAAATTTTGACCTAAGAAAAGTAGGTTTGGTATAGTCAAAAGAAAAGGTGTTGAGTAGGTTCAAGTTTCAAAAAAAAATGAATAAATCAAATCAAAGCCGGGATTATTTAAATAAATCGCTCGACAAATCTTTGTCGATATTAGATCTTTTTGATTCTGAGTACGATAAGCTTAGTGTCACAGACATTGCTCAGAAGATAGGAAAGAATCCTAGCTCGCTTTACCCTACTCTACACACCCTTCAAAAACATGGCTATTTAAAGAGAGACGGTAATAAGATGTACGAGTTAGGTTTGACATTTGCTCTAAAGGGTAGATTGGTTTTGGATCGGCTTGATCTATCTAGTGAAGCAAAACCAGAGCTTAATAGACTTAGAGAAGAGACAAATAAGACTGTCCATTTAGGCTACCTTAATGAAAATGAGGTAGTCTATATCGATAAGGTAGAGCCCAAAAGTGGGTTAAAAATGTATTCCTCTCCTGGCAAATCCGCTCCTCTACATGCAACAGCTCTAGGCAAAGTTATGCTCGCCTTCCAATCTCCAAAGACAACAAATGCGATTCTCGAGGAACTTGAACTAATTCCCAAAACTCAAAACACGATTATTTCTAGAGAGGAATTACGAGAAGAAATTCAGAAGATAAAGGAAAGAGGTTATGCCATTGATGATGAGGAATTTGAAAAAGGAATTAGATGCATAGCTGCCCCTATTTATAGACACAATAGAGAGGTGAATGAGGCTATCAGTATCACGAGCCTAGCTCCTCAGATGGACAAAACAGAGATAAACAAAAAGGCTACTAATCTTGTCAGCTGTGCAAAAAGGATTTCTTCTAAACTTGGATACGAGTTCGGTTGATCTCTAGTTTGCCTTACAGAGGGAGGAAATAAAAATATGACTGACAAATCGGAGGCTAAAAAGTTTCTTGTCGAGTCGGGTGTGATAGGGGTCATGAGAGCGGACACCTCGGAAATGTTGATGCAAGCTGCTCAAGCGATCAGGGAGGGTGGTGTTAGAAGTATTGAAGTAGCTATGACTACCCCCAATGCTTTGTCCGTGATTAAGGAAGTTTCAGAGGAACTGGACGATGTTTTAGTTGGAGCTGGAACAGTCCTTGATGCTGAAACTGCTAGATCAGCGATTCTCGCTGGTGCTGAGTTCTTGGTTTCTCCAACTGTCAACCCAAATATGATAGAAATGGCCCGAAGGTATGACAAGATAGTTGCGCCCGGAGCTTTTACACCGACCGAGATCTTGACTGCTTGGGAGGCAGGTGCTGACTTAGTGAAAGTCTTCCCTGCGTCAAGGCTCGGACCAAAGTTTATGAGTGATGTCAAAGCCCCATTGCCCCAGGTATCACTAATGCCAACGGGAGGGGTGAGTAAGGATAACGCTGCCGATTTTATAAGATCGGGCGCTGATGTAATATGTGTAGGGTCTGCTCTATTGGATAATCAAGCGGTGGAAAATGGAAATTACGGGGTTCTAACAAGAAATGATACTGATCTTATAAAGGCAGTCAAGAAGGGAAGACAAAGTAAGTGAGTGTAGTTGTATATATTTCACGAACGAAGCTATAAGCAGGTATCACCCCGATAGTTAGTTATCTTAAATGTCCCCATGGGAGGCAGAATAAATATTATGCAAAAAAAAGTAGTGACTTTCGGTGAGATAATGTTAAGATTGACACCCCCAAATTTTCAGAGGATTATTCAAACGGATAATTTTAGAGTTATTTACGGTGGAGGGGAAGCTAACGTCGCAGTTTCTTTGGCCAACTATGGCCTAGAAGCATATTACGTTACCAAGCTCCCCAAGAATCCCATGGGACAGGCCGCTCTTAACCAGCTCAGGCGTTTTGGAGTGCTCACGAATTATATTGTTCGTGGTGGTGAACGCCTTGGTGTCTACTATTGTGAAAAAGGGGCCAGTCAGCGCCCTTCAAATGTTATTTATGATAGATCCCATTCTGCTATTGCTGAGGCAAGCGAGGAAGATTTTAACTGGGATGAAATCTTTTCCGACGCCGAGTGGTTTCACATTACCGGAATAACTCCTGCTCTGAGCGAGAAGATGTCGAAAATCTCTATCGAAGCCGTAAAGGCAGCTCAGGAAAAGGGAGTTAAGGTTAGTTGTGATTTGAATTATCGGGCTAAGCTCTGGAGTAGAGGGCGAGCCAAAGAAGTGATGACCGAACTCATGCAATATGTTGATGTTGGAATCGCTAATGAGGAGGATGCAGAGATGGTTTTTGGAATCACGAGTGGATCTGATGTTGAGAGCGGTGATATTGAAGTAAAAGCATTTAAACAGGTAGCAAAACAGTTGAAGGACCGTTTTAATCTCGAACTTGTAGGCAGCCACCTGCGGATTAGCCACAGTGCTTCCGATAATGGCTGGCTAGTAGTGCTATACGACGGAGAGGACTTCGTTCGCTCTAATCGCTATGAAATCCACATAGTAGATAGGGTAGGGGGAGGAGATTCCTTCGCCAGCGGACTTATCTACTCCCTGTTGAGCGACAAGACGCTTCAGGAGGCTGCAGAATTTGGGGCAGCTGCTTCCTGCCTCAAGCAGAC
>JAGXLB010000070.1 GCA_018334915.1 Candidatus Bipolaricaulota bacterium | reverse complement strand
CAACCGGCCTGTTCAGCCAGTCCGCGGAAGACGCAGCGAGTACGGTATCCGACCTGGACGGTACCGAATTGATCTACATCTGGAAGGAAGACGGAAAGATAAAAGTAGACCTTACGGAGGGGCTTGACGGGGAGGTTGACCCGGGAGAATTCCGGAGGAGGTTGAGTTGAGTTTACTTACCAAAAAGCCGTCTTTCCAGGGAGGAATTCACCCTTCGGACAGTAAGTTAACCCGAGACTCTGGAATCCAGGATATATACCCTTCCGGTAGCCTGGTTATCCCCCTCAGTCAGCATATCGGTGCCCCCGCCAAACCCGTAGTAGAAGAGGGTGACGAGGTCAAGCTGGGTCAGAAGATTGGGGAATCCCAGGGCTTTGTATCTAGTCCAATTCACGCTTCGACTTCCGGAGAAGTTATCAAGATAGGCAAGGTTCATCACCCTTCGGGAAGCGAGGTAGAAGGAGTAAAAATCGCTCCTGACGGAGAAGATAACCCGGTCGATTTCCAGGAAAGGAACCCCGACGAACTATCCAATGACGAGATACTGGAAAGGATTCATGGGGCCGGAGTAGTCGGAATGGGTGGAGCTGCTTTTCCGACCCACGTCAAGCTCAGCCCCCCGGAAGAAAAAAATATCGATACTCTCGTAATAAACGGAGCGGAATGTGAACCCTATTTGACTTCCGACTTTCGGCTGATGCTGGAAGAACCGGAAAAAATAATAAAAGGAACACAACTGATAGCCGAGGTTTTGGGAGTCGAACGAGTCTACTTGGGGATCGAGGACAACAAACCCGAGGCCGCGAAAGAAATACGCACCCACGCTGACGGTTCAATCGAAGTTGTCGAGCTTCCAACCAAGTATCCTCAGGGCTGGGAAAAGACACTTATACAGGCACTGACAGGCAGGGAAGTCCCCGTAGATGGCCTACCTCTCGATATAGGAGTAGTTGTCCAAAATGTAGCCACCGTAACTGCAATCTGGGATGCGGTGAGATTCGGGGTACCTCTTACGGAAAGGGTCGTAACCGCCACCGGAACGTTCAAAAAACCCGGCAATTACCGAGTCAGAATTGGCACACAGTGGAAAGACTTGATCGATCAACTGGGTGGATTAACCGAAGGAAGGACTGCTAAATTGATTGACGGTGGACCAATGATGGGAGATACTCAGCCGGATCAATCCACGCCTGTAGTAAAAAGTACTTCGGGCCTGCTCGCCCTGAGAGAAGAGACGGCAGTCGAACGCGATCCCTCACCCTGTATTCGGTGTGGAAAGTGTGTGGATGTATGTCCCGCAAACCTTCTCCCCACCTCGATATACAAAAGCGTCGAGTCCGGAGATATCGAACAAGCGAAAGAACTAAACGCCACTGCCTGCTGTGAATGCGGGTCCTGCACCTACGTATGTCCTAGTGAAATTCCCCTGGTTCAATGGATAGTTCAGGGGAAGAGCGAGATAGAGGAACGTGAAGAGTAGAACCAGTTTCTACCCGGTTATCTTACCGCGGCCTTACAGTTCTTATCCAGGAACTCAGTAATCTCGGCCCTGGTAGAGCTAGTAGCGGAAAGGTAACGGTCGTAAATCACCAGCCCACCAAGACTAGCTAAAAAAAGCAAGCCAGCAGTTCCACCCTGAAGGGCTTTGCTGTAACCTCCGGAAAATAGAAGATTGCTCAGCAGAGTACCGATACCCAATCCGCCGAGCAACATCGCAGCCGGTATTCCAAAGACGATAGCGGCAAGTTTTCCGAAACTTCTCGGCTCAATTTCCACCCGAACTCTATCCCCTTCTTTCACGCCCAGAGTGTCCAGCGCAGTCACTTCAAAGGAATCATTCGCCAGGAGATTTTCCGAACCACTACAGGATCCTTCACAATTACCACAATCCCCGTCATGCAAAACTTTTACCTTTACCCGGTTTTTTTCGATCCTTTCCGATACTATCCCTGATCTCACTGCTATTTCCTTGCTCATATCAGTTAATTATAAGAAAGGATTAATCCGTTTCGGAGGCTTCTTGAGGGGAAGGAAATCTGATGATGCAACCGGTGGGGCACTTATCAATAGCCATAGCGAAGTCAGCGTCATCGCCGTAACCTGAATAGTCCATTTGAGACAGATTGTCCTCCACGGAAAATACTTCGTCGGGTCCGACTTGCTCACATAAACCACAGGCAATACAGCCAACGTCACACTTCTCCCTTACCGCTGACCCCTCATCTTCGGAATTACAGGCGACTTTGACGAAATCCCCCTCCAGGTCCAGTTCTTCAACTACGATTATATCCCGGGGACAGGTCTCCACGCACTCCCCGCACGCTGTACAATTATCGGGGTCAATCCTCGGAAGACCGTCGACCATTTCAATCGCGTCAAACGGGCAGGCTCGGGCGCAGTCGCCGTATCCCAGGCAACCGTATTCACATTTCATGTTTCCACCGGTAGTAAGTTCAGCCGTCCGGCAACTTTCAACTCCCTCGTAGTTACCAACCCTGTTTTTCTCCTCGTTATTCGCCCCACAATGGACCACAGCTAATCTCATTCTTCCCGGTTCGCTCGAGACCTCAAGCCCCAGAAGGTCAGCTATCTCCTCGGCGACTTCTTCACCGCCGGGAACGCAGCTATCAGGGGGTGCCTCGCCCTCGGCCACGGCTTTGGCCAGCTGGTTACAACCGGGATAACCACAGGCCCCACAATCGAGTCCAGGTAGAATATCCTCTATTTCAGTTACTTCAGGATCCTCTTCGACTTTCAGCTTGGTATGAGCAAATCCGAGAAGGCCGGCAAACAGAAGACCAAGTCCGGCCATAGTTGAAGCTGAAATAATTACTACCGGTCCAAACATAATCACTCACCTAGGTGGGGACTAATCCGGAAAATCCCATAAACGCCAGAGCTAATAGGCCCGCTACAAGAAGTGTAATAGCTGTGCCTCTGAAAGGTTTCGGTATATCTTCTTCGTTCAACTCCCCCCTTATCCCCGCCATAATCACTAATGCCAGGGTAAAACCAACCCCTGCTCCAAAACCGAATATGGCGGATTCGACGAAATTGTACTCGCGCAAAACCATGAACAAAGCCAGCCCCAGAACCGCACAATTTGTCGTAATTAACGGTAGATAAATCCCCAGGGTCTCGTAGAGTTCCGGCAGGTACTTCTTCAAAAACATTTCAACCAGTTGAACCAGAGAAGCAATCACGAGAATAAACGATACGTACTCCAGGAACTCGACGTTAAAGGCCTTTAGAATAAACGTATTGATGTTCCAGGTTATTATCGCCGTGAGGGTCATGACAAAGGTAGTGGCTATACCCATGCCGAAAGCCCCTTCCATCTCGTCCGAGACACCGAGGAAGGGACAAATCCCCAGGAAGTAATGCAGGACGAAGTTCTGGGTCAAAACTATTGCGACGAAGATAAAGAATAATTCCATCGCTACTCACTCTCCGATAAACGCTGGAACAGGGCGACCAGCAGACTAAGGCTTATGAAAGCACCGGCGGGCTGGACCATAATGATCATCGATTTGTACCAGGTGCCCAGAACCTGTGCCCCTCCGATCGTCCCCTGGTAAAACAATTCCCTTACGCTTCCCAGAACTACCAGGGCAAAAATGAAACCAACTCCCATCCCGAGATTGTCCAGCAAAGTTTTGCCGATCGGTTGCTTCGAGGAGAAAGCCTCCTGTCGACCCAGGATAATACAGTTCGTGACAATTAACGGTAAATAAGGACCGAGTTGACTGCTTATTTCAGGGATATGGGCTTCGAAGAGCAGCTTAACAACTGTTACAAAAGAGGAGATAATGATCATAAAACTCGCTATTCTGACCTGATCCGGTATCAACTTTCTTAACGCCGATATCGCCAGTCCGGAAGAGACCAGTACGAAGGTTGTCGCCAATCCCATTGACAACCCATTAATCAAAGAGGTAGTAACCGCCAGGGTGGGGCACATACCCAGTACCTGGACGAATACGGGATTCTCCTTCCATATACCTTTTACGAATTCTCTGATCAACTTACTCACCCTCGGGCAATATATCCCGGACCCTGTTCAGCTCTTTATTAATTATATCTACCACGGCCCGGGAAGAAATCGTAGCGCCAGTAATCGCCTGAATTTCCCCTCGTTCCGGTTCTTCTGACTTTACTAGCCCAATACCCTGACCTGCTTCCAGACCTCTGAACTGACTCTTGAAGCTTTCCCCCCTAATCTTCCCCCCGAGACCCGGCGTCTCTTCGGATGCCAGAATCTGTATACCCTTTATTTCTTCCAGGTCAGTTCCAGCTCCGACCATAAGCTCGATTGTTCCCTGATAACCACCACCACTCGCCGTAAATGCGTAACCTACTGGCTCGCCAGACTCATCGTATGACTCGTAAATTATCTTCCCATCGACCGTCCTCTCCTCGTAATCCTCAGTCGGCTGAAGAACGTAAAATACCGCTTCTCGCAGGGCCTTCCGCTCGTTTTGTTCTATCAAGGGGTCGGTATAGTTAGACACCATTGAAAGGGCAAGACCACTAATCAAGCCGAGTAATGTCAGAGTAAGGACCATCTTGACTATTTTATTCACCCTTTACCACCGCCAAACGGGGCGGGCGTCGTGAACCTGTCGATCAGGGGCCTGAAAGCGTTCATCAGCAGAATGGAATACATTACCCCTTCCGGATTACCACCCCATATCCTAATAATAACGGTGATAACTCCAACTCCAGCTCCAAAGATCCACCTACCACTTTTAGTCACGGGCGAGGTGGTGGGATCAGTAGCCATGTAAATCGCTCCAATCATAAATCCTCCGGCCAGAACGTGAAAGAGGGGAGATGCGTATTCCGCCGGGTTAACTCCCCAGAGTATTCCAGTTAAAACCAGAAGTGAAGCAAATGCTGCAGCCGGAATTCTCCAGTCCATATACCCCTTAACCAGCAGGTAAATACCTCCAATTAAAAGGGCTACCGCGGAAGTTTCTCCGAGGGAACCAGAAATATTTCCGAAAAACATCCTTCCAAGCGGCGTCACCACATTGTCGAACTTGGCCGCAGCCAGGGGGGTAGCAGAGGTCACAGTATCATACCCGGTTGGCTGTGTCCAGGTTGTCATAAACACCGGGTAGGCTGCCACGAGGAAAGCTCTTCCGATCAGAGCAGGGTTAAATATATTCTTCCCGAGACCTCCGAATAATTGCTTTCCGATAACGATAGCAAAGACACTACCCAGTCCCGCCGCGTAAAGTGGGATTTCGGGGGGCAAAATTAGAGCAACCAGAATTCCCGTTACAAGGGCGCTATTGTCGGATAGATCTACCTCCCGGCCGAGAATTTTCTGCATCAGAGCTTCTGATAAAAGACTGGCCAGGACGGTCGTAAGGAGAAGATATACGGCGTCTAGTCGGAAGTAATATATTCCTGCAGCAACCGCAGGAAGAAGAGCTATAGTCACTCCCCGCATAACTTCGGATGTATTCGTTCCATTATGTATATGAGGAGAATACGAGAGACGGTAGTCAGAATTTTGATTGCTTTCCATGCAAAATAATCCTCTCTTAAAAGTATTTGGGGTCGTATTAGTTAGAAGACAGCCATAGAACGGTAGTTTTTTCGAACCCAATCCTATAACCGGTTTCTCAACACTTCCCTCGCGAAGTCATGATAGCTTGCACTTATAATAACAAACAAATTTTAGCCAGGCAACCGTTTTTTTAGAGGCACTTCATTCTGCCAGTACTTTTCGTTTTTCTCCAATTTGAAGTTAAACCCTTATGCTAGTTTAGTTGGCGGCTAATTTGGACTAAAATGTATTGGAGCACGTAAGATTTGTTGAACAATTACAATTTTCCATGCAGGAGGTAAACATGGAATCAAACGAAGTTCTAAAAGCGATCAGGGATAGAAGGAGTATATTCAAATATAAAGACGAGGACGTGAGCGCCGAAGATATTGAAACTATTTTAGAGGCAGGGCGCTGGGCGCCATCGTACGCAAACATTCAACCCTGGAATTTCGTGGTTGTCAGGGATCCGGAGACTAAGAAGAAGCTTTTCGAAATCTCCCGGCGGATAACTCTCTTCAGAGAAGGGATAGAACAAGCACCAGTAATAATCATCGTAGCCGTAGACCAGGAAGCCGACCCTAACCACTTCGTCGAAGCAGGGGCGGTTGCTTCGCAAAACATGGCGCTGGCAGCACACAGTATTGGTCTATCGTCTTACTGGGTGGGAGTTTTCGACATCAATTCCGAAAAAGACTCAGCCGAAAAAGACGTTATTAAGACACTGGAACTCGGAGATGATGCGAGGGTAATTTCCCTACTTCCGGTCGGTAAGCCCGACCAAACAAGAACCAGTGAGCGAAAAGACCTGGAGGATATAGTTATAGAGGAGTAAAACGGAGACCAAGTTTTTCAAGCTCAGCTTAAATAGCAGTTGGACTGAACTAGATAATCAACCGGCAAGCCAACCTTTTAGTTCTGATAAGGAAAGGGTATTTAAAACGTCGGTTCTCTGGCACCAGCCTCTACGCGCAAGATTTAATCCCAGCTCCATGAAATCCAGGTGGTTTACTCTATGGGAATCCGTACCAATAGTTAATTTTACGTCCTTCTCCAGCGCCCTCTTCACCAATTTATCCTCGAGATCCGTTCGGGACGGGGAGGCGTTTATCTCCAGGGCGGTACCCGTTTCCCTTGCCCGGTCAAATATTTTCTCCCAATCCAGATTGAAACTTCCCCTTTCACCGAGCTTTCTTCCGGTAGGGTGGGCAATTATATTAACATGCGGATTTTCTATAGCTCTGACCGTTCTCTCAGTCATCTCGTTCCTTGGTTGATCGAAGTGTGAGTGTACTCCCCCAATTACTACGTCCAGTTTTTCCAGAGCACGATCGCTTAGGTCCAGGGTTCCGTCAGGCTGTATATTTGCCTCAACGCCCGCCAGCAGTTCGAGCCCCTCGACTTGACTGTTTGCTGATTCTATTTCTCCAAGGTGCTCGGAGACTTCATCGTTAGTCAACCCGCCAACTATTCCTGCGGTTTCCGCGTGATCGGTCACAGCAAGATAGTTATAACCTCTTTTGTCTGCCTCCCGGACCAGTACTTCGAGGGGAATATGGCCATCGCTACTTCTGTCGCTATGACAGTGGAGATCGCCTTTAATGTCTTCGCCCTTAATCAGCCGGGGCAATTTACCTTCACCTGCTACCTTGATTTCTCCTCGATCCTCCCTCAATTCAGGGGGTATCCAGGTCAACCCGAGTTTCTGGTACATATCTTCTTCTCTTTCTCCAGCAACCTTCTCCTCTGTGTTCTCGTTGTAGAGCCCGTATTCATTCAGCTTGTACCCTTTTGAAATAGCAAGCTGCCTTAATCTTACGTTATGCTCCTGTGATCCCGTAAAGTACTGGAGGGCAGACCCAAAACTATCCCCCTCAACAATTCTCAGGTCAACTCGAAGTCCGGTTTGGATTCTTAGGGAGGACTTCGTCTCCCCTTTACTTAGCACTTCTTGAAGCCCGTCCAGCGAAGTAAAGTAATCCATTGCCTTATCCCTGTCATCAGCCGTAGCGAGGATATCTACGTCTCCGACCTCGTACTTGCGCCGGCGCAGAGACCCCGCGAAAGCAACTTTGTCAAAAAGAGATGAGTCAGCCAGTTCCTTTTTGATTCGGCGTGCCTCTGGAAGGACTTCGGAAAGATGACTTTTACCCTGAGATTCCTGGACAATCTGTAACCCTTTGCGAATGTTTTCTTCTGATTTCGGGCCGAATCCTTTTAGTTCTCTGACTTTTCCAGCTTTTAACGCTTCCTCCAGGCCTGACAGGGAAGTTACGTCCAGCTCCTCCCATATCTTTTTCACTTTCTTTGGCCCGAGATTTCGGACTTTTAATAGGTCGGGATCAACCGGGATTTCATCTTTTAACTCTTCGTGGTACTCCAGTTTTCCGGTTTCCAGAATTTCTGAAACTTTCTTGGCTATGTTCTCTCCTACCGAAGGAATATCTTCCAATCCGTCTTCTTCGTGAATATCAGTCAGGTCCTCCGTGAGAGAGTCTATTTCCCTGGCCGCCCTACGATAGGCCCGGGGTTTGTATTCCACGTCCTTGATTTCAAGTAAATCAGCCACCTGATTGAGGATTTCTACAACCTGTTTTCGGTTAGACATCGAATCCCTTTAATCCACTCCCCTCCTGCCTTCAAATGCCTTACCCAGAGTTGCCTTATCCGTAAATTCCAGATCACGGCCCACAGGAATTCCCTGGGCGATCCGTGATACTTTTATGTCAAGGGGGCGAAGTTTCTTGATTATATACATGGAAGTAGATTCCCCTTCAGTCTTTGGTCCCAAAGCCAGTATTACTTCCTCAACTTTATCGTCCTTAGCCCTTTCAACCAATTCACTAATGGATAAATCTTCCGGAGACACGTCCTCTATCGGGTTTACAAGACCACCAAGCACGTGGTAGAGGCCCTCGTACTTGTGGGTCGATTCTATCTTCGCGATATCCCAGGGCCTGCTAACCACACATATCTTTCCCCGGTCTCGCTGGGGGTCGGAACAGATTTCGCATTTATCACCAAGCGAAAAGTTTCCACATACCTGGCATCGATCCACCTCGTCAGTCAGTCCCTTCAGTGCTTCCGAAAGGCGATAGACTTCTTCCGAGTCCCTTGTAAGTAAATGGAAAATCAGTCGCTCAGCCGTCTTCTGGCCGATCCCCGGAAGTTTCTTGAACTCCGAGATGACCCGTTCCAGAGGCTCAATCATAATCCAGGAATATTTGGCAGGTCCATTCCACCCGCTATGTCCCCCATTTCTTCTTGCTTCAATTCTTCTGCCTTTTCCTTGGCATTGTTTACCGCGGCGAGAATTAAATCCTCGAGCATCTCCGGATCATCTGGGTCTACGACTTCTTTCTCTATATTTATATCTACAACTTCCTGGTTTCCGTTCATTACAACTTTAACCATGCCGCCACCGGCAGTCGCCTCGACCTCTTTCTCCGCAAGTTCTTCCTGCTTTTTCTCCAGTTCTTCCTGCATCTCCTGAGCCTTCTGCATTATATTGTTAATGTTGCCAAAGCCTTTCATTGTATGACCTCCAGTTTATAATCGTCCTTCCTCGACTACGTTACCGTTAAACTTATCTTTAACAAGTTCGGCTTTTTCGTCGAGTATACCAGCATCCGTCTCGGATTCGCTCCGGTCCTCCCGCTCGTTATAAATTATCCGCAATTCGTCCACATCTTCAAAACAACCCTGGACAGCTTCTTTTAGATAGGAAAAATTCTTTTCTTCTTCCAGGCTTTCCTTATGAAAAGAGTACTCCCTGCCAAACTCCAGGTAAAGGTCCTGGTTGCGGAAAACCGGGTATGCCTCCTCCAGGAAAGCGGCAATGGATATCTTCTCCTCTTCTATTTTCTCAATCAAATTCTTCCATTGATCAGAGCTCCTCAAACCCTCGCCGGAGTTCTCGTTTTCTTTTTCTCCCTGCCCTTCGGGCGTATCAGTCTTATCCGGATGTTTCTCGGAATTAGGTTTGGAGTTATCGTCATTTTGCCGGGATCCTTCGTGAGGATGCTTTGGAATCTCTTCTTCTACTGGTGTGGACTTCGAGCTAGAATCTTCTGGGTTCATTTGTTCGAGTAATTCCAGCGTTCCAACCTCCAGTGTAACCAGCTTATGAGACGAGGATTTGAGGTCGTCCGAAGCGTCCAGGATTCCTCTGGATAATTTTACAAGTTCTTGCAGTTTTGAATGACCATCTGTTTGCTTTATTTGGTTTCTGAGCTTCTCCAGAACCTGATCGAGAAACAACTCGGGATCCTTGCCCCGCTTCTCGAGTTCATCCAGCACCTCGAGAGCTTTCCCGGGTCTTCCATGGACCAGAGATTCCGCATATTCCTCGACTATTTCTCCCCTCGTCAGGCCCAGCAACTCGAATAAATCCTCTTTATTGACTTTGCCTGTGGAATCGTAGGAGATAATCTGCTCCAGAACTACAAGCCCGTCCCTCATCGAACCCCGGGCCCTGGACGAGATTAAGTTCAGGGCATCTTTGGTAATCTCAACCCCTTCCGAAGAAGCTACCTTCCTTAATCTAGCCTCTATCTCGGGACTGGCAATTTCTGTGAACTCGAAGACCTGACACCGAGATATTATCGTGGCGGGCACCTTTTCCGGTTCTGTCGTTGCAAATATAAAAGTGACCTTATCCGGCGGTTCTTCTATGGTCTTCAGGAGGGCATTGAAAGCCTGGGGGGTCAACATGTGAACTTCATCTATTATGTAAACCTTGTTCTCCAGCTCAGCCGGGGCAAAATTTACTTCTTCTCTTAACTCCCTTATTTTATCGATACCTCTGTTCGATGCTCCGTCTATCTCAACGATATCCAGGACAGTTCCTCCCTCGATTTTCTTACAGCTGGGGCACTCGTTGCAGGGCTCGCCATCACGGCTATTTTCACAATTTATGGCTTTAGCAAGTATTCGCGCCACGGAAGTCTTTCCGGTTCCTCTGGGGCCGGCAAAAAGGTAAGCATGCGAGGTTTCACCCTTTTTTACAGAATTCTGGAGTATCCTAACCGGTCCTTCCTGACCTACGACCTCCTGGAACCTGGAAGGCCTCCACTTTAAATACAGCGACCTCTTTTTTCCTCGGCTTTCCGGCACTATAACCACCAAATCCAGTTATTGGGAAAGTTAGGGATGGCCAACAACAAAGCAAGTAATGAGCCAGAGGGACAAAATATTCTTAAATAAATAATTTCCAGGATCACGTAAAAATGAAAAGCCCAACCCCAATTTAGAACGGGGAAGAACGATTAAGCATGAAATTCAGCCTATCAATAGGTTAACCGGGATTCACCCTGGCTAACTAAATAACAGCTAACTGCCAGGTTACTTCCACGCGCTACCGTGTTCGTCACCGTAAGGCAACAATCCCAGGTATCTTGCACTCTTAATGGCTTCGGCTGCTTTTCTCTGGTGTTTTTCGCAGAGTTTTGTCGCTCGTCTGGGAAGTATTTTTCCAGACCTATTCGTAAATTGCTTCAGCTTATTGTACTGCTTATAATCCAGTTCTATATTGCCCTCGCAGGCACTGCATCTATTAGATCTCCTTCGCCCCATAATGGATCAACCACTCCTATGCATTTAATAATTAGTTTTGTCCAGGCTGAACTCTCTCTAAACCGGAGTTCCCATGAAATAAAACCAGCTATTTACTTTTTTCAGGCAGAAACCGCTTCAGCTAACTCGTCATTTCGGAATATCTGGTATCTTATAACGCCTTCTTCTACGTTCGATTGGTCGGATATCTCGTCGATGTCATCGGAGGAAGCTTTGAACTCGACCAGCAGATAAAGTCCTTTAGTAAAGCCCTGAATCTCGTAGGCTAACCTCTTTTTTCCCCACTCTTCCATAGATTGGACTTCCGCCTGACCGCTCTCAACTATTGACCTGAGCCTTTCCTTCTTCTCGTCCAGACCCTCTTCTTCCAATTCGGGGTCCAGAAGGTACATCACTTCGTATCCTTTTAAATTATTCAAGGTGTCACCTCTTTAGAGACAAAAACTTATTGGCATCTAAATCGAACTATTTTTAAATACCTCACATCATTACTACCATTTAAGAGATCGTCCGGCAATCATAAAACGAATACTTCTATATTGTCAGCCACAAACAGTGAAATTATAACTATTAGGATCTAAACGTGTCGCCGGTTTAATGTAATCAACCTTACATGCTATCAGATTAATAAGTTTAATGGATATTACCTGTAAGGTCATAAAGAAACCATTCAACTTTAGTAGCACATAAATTTACCAGACAGACCCGGTACTGTCAACTGGCTCGGCTGGTCTAGCTCTTGACAGAACCCGGTTTTATCGTTAGCCTTTCTATGCTTTGGGTCCATAGCTCAGCGGTAGAGCATCCGGCTCATAACCGGGCGGTCCTAGGTTCGAATCCTAGTGGGCCCACCACCCTTTAATCCCAACTCCCACTTGAAATACCCCACCTACCGGATTATTATTCTTAAGCACTCAACCAGAGGTCTTTGACAGGTGGGAAGAGCCGAATGTGTTCAAACCGAGAGGGTATGATCCCGGCTCAGGATGAACGCTA
>JAGXLB010000266.1 GCA_018334915.1 Candidatus Bipolaricaulota bacterium | reverse complement strand
AAATCAATTACCCCTTGCAATTCATGAAAAACAAGGTCTTGAGCGGCTGTGTCGCTACCCAGTACTCCCCGTAAATTGCAGTTCTCTCTGTCCCACTCCACAGAAAGGCCCTTGCTCTCTTCCGTAAAGATAACTCTGGTATTTACGTTACCCGTTTCAGAAATAAACAGGGGGAACCCACTAATTCCTTCGTAGGAACCAGATATTGATGAATTGCCTAGGATAAAACCCCAGTCGTCCTTCATAACTCTGAGGTTAGCGCTCCTAACCCCCTCAAGAGAGAATCCAAGGTTAGCCGACACGTCTCCAAGTCTAGGTATCGTACCACTTCCACTAAAGTAAAAGGAGGGCTCACCAGTCTGACTAGCAGATAAGTTCGTGTAAACATCCCAATTTGGAAATAAAGAACCATCCACCTGTTCAGGTGGTGGTGGGGCAAGTATACCGCTAAGAGAAATAGCTCTTGAGAGGCTTTTGTCCTGGCGAGAGGTCGCCACAACTTCTAGATTATATCTTTCTCCGGACTTGGCAGTCACTGGAACGGAAAAGGAGACATCAAGAATACGCGACTGGCCAGGCATTAGTTGGACGGACTCTTCCTTTATTGAAAAAGTCCAACCTTGAGGTGAATCCGCTTGAAACTCGTAGTGATCAGGAAGGTTGCCTGTGTTGACGATCTTTAACTTTGCTTCAACTGTCATCCCCGGACCAATTTGTCTGGGCCCAAGCTCCCATGCTAGTTCAAATCCGGGTACTGACTGAACCTGTATCTGTGAGGACTTTGTTGCCTTCAAAGTTGGGTCACCACTGGAACTGACGGTTAACTTTATATCATACTTTTTTGCTTTAGCGTCCTTCGGAACATTGACGTTAACGAAAATTGGTTTGCTGCTACCCGATGGAACACTTGTCTGTTCAGGGATTGGTAAGCTTGTCCAGCCTTCAGGCAGTTGTAATGACAGACTGTAAGTATCGGGGTCAGTGCCGGTATTCTGAACGGTAAATACGTGAGTTACAATCTCACCAGGATTTGCTACCTTTAAGGGAGTGGACGTTATGCTTAAATCATAAGTGGCTGCTTCTGTGGTAGGGACAAGGGCCAAAGTTAAAAAGAATGCGAAAACAAACAAGTGCCCAATTATTTGGATGAACTTTCTCATAAACAAAGCCCCTTATCGCAGCAAAAACCACTGGTATTGCAACTACTCCAAGATGAAAAATTGATAATTGCTAGACATTAGTTACTTTGAGGGTAAATCTTTTTCTTGCTTTATTCATTGTTCGCTGTCGGGATAAAAACGGAATGTCGTCACATCGCTAAGGTACGATCGACTCATTCACTCAAGAAGGAAATTATAAAAGCCCTCCGCTGAATACCTTCCACTTTTCTGGAGATGTAAGGTGTTGTTTGCCGTAGGCAAACTATCTGTCATCATAGGCACAAATGATTATAGCTACACGTACTCAACAGCTGTAAACGATCTGAAGTACCATTCCGTTTCAAAATGAAGAGAGCCTCACCAGAAAGCTCTTTGAGCACTACCCGGAGAGACGTGAGAAACTCAAGGGAGGTGCTTTGAGTGCGGGCGGATTACTTACACGTTGGAAAAAGCTCATGAGAAAGTAATAAGGTTTTACGTAATGCCTCAGCAGAGGGGCTTAGGGTCGGTTTTTAATAAGGTCTAGAAGTTGTGTAAAACTCCGAATCTGGTCCCGGTGTAGTTCACTGGCTAGCACCCTTGTCATTGGTCCGGGATTGTTCTACCTCAAAGGGAATTCCCCCTTGAATCAAATGTTCCCCACCGAAGTCCATTTGTGCGATAATATAATACTGCCCAGGGCTCAGATCTTCTTCTTCGGTCTCATTTATAGTTATCTTATGCTCTTCACCGGGTAGAGTAGGGAACTCTTTGATCTCAAATTCTCGTTCAGTCTCTCCCTGGAGATTCCTGACTTCAACCATTCCTGTGGTCTTAATATAACTTTTCCCCGTGTTCTCAAAGGTGATCACTACCTCCAAGGGATCCTTATTCTGCACCTTTATATTGGTGATCTTGGCGTCTCGCGCCTCTTTATTCGTATCCTCAATAAGAATCTTGACCGCGTAACCCACGGAAATCTGCATCCCTGAAGACTCTTCCGGATTCACCGGCTCCTCGGTTACTAAAACCATAGACCAGTGATCCCCATCTATCTCCTCTGGAGCAGCCGCCTCCACGTCTACCTCAATGCGCTCATCGGGACCAAGTTCAAATTCGGCAGGGGAAAAGATCAGCCAATCGGCGGACGACTTATCGCGGGTGCCCGGAGGCAATATCTGCAGGTTTCCTTCAGGAGTTCTCCACCAATCTGCAGGCCGAAGCGTTACTTTAGTCGGTTGCTGGCCCCTATTGTGGACGTTTAAAGTCGCCGTTTCCGTTTCTCCATCCCCGAGTTGGAATCTGAGAGAGAGAGGTTTTACACTCACCTCCGCATTAACTCCAGTGGGAAGTATTAACGTAAGAAATAAGATACCAAACAGACAACAAAGAGAACTCTTAATCCAATAGCGTCTTGGGTTCACAAACATCCTCCCATTTATTTATGGTAAGCTAGAAGAGAACAAGACTCTTATCTCCAACCTACACGTTGTATCCGGAGCGCCCGCTTCGGCAATCCTTTTCAGATCAATGTAGGTCGGATAACTCGCTGAACCCGAACTACCATCGATACCAACTAACTCCGTAGGGTCGCTGGAGCCCCTGCTCAAGTGGGCAATAGAAGATGATCCATTCTCAATTCCAATTATCGAATTTCCTGTTACGTTTGAATAATTAATACAGGGGGTTGAGTTTTTATGCAAGTAATAAGATACAACCGTATAGCTTCCGGCTTCGTTGCTTACCTCAACCAGAAAACTACCGAGCGATAGATACCTTCTACCCTCTTCAGTAGCCTCTTCTAATTCATCCTCTAACATGGTCTGCGTTACATCAACGTCAATCAAATTATCAGTAACATCTAAATTAAACTTATTACCAAACGTTTCCGTCACAGTAGAGCCAGAAGAAAGCGTGACATCCCTCTGCTCACCTCCATCAGTAGTAACGTGCCAGTGGTCTTTTAAATCTTCCTCTACACAATAGCTTCCAGCAGGAAGAGCCGGAAACGTGATGTCTCCATTGGCGTCAGTTACACCATGGGTATATGACGTTGCGCCTATACTGTCACAGGTGTCCTGATAGAGATAGAAGGTCCAGCCATCAAGATCCTCTTCGCC
>JAGXLB010000007.1 GCA_018334915.1 Candidatus Bipolaricaulota bacterium | reverse complement strand
GACGCTTAACTTCTTTGAGGGTGAACCACCGACGGGCGGAGGCCCAGGCACACCTCCGATGCCTTCTACGAGCGAAGTTGCTCCAGCTAGGCTGGAAAACGCTGTAGAAGCTGACTCCAACCCGCCAGTACCGGTAACACCCGCAGGCGACTTCTCCGTAGATACCCTTCAGGTAAAGGCAGCCTCAGAAGCCGGAACCGTTACCTTCCAGGTAAGTGGCGAAGGCGCGGCGTTCGTAAACGGAGTCAAGGTCCAGATCTTCAACGCCGGCGGCAAGAGAATAAAGACGCTGGAATCGGGCGGAAACTCGGTCGAATGGAGTACTTCCGGCGTTCCCAATGGAGTCTACCTCTACTCTGCTTCGGTAAACGATGGCGGAGCGTACGTCCAGACGAACATCGACAAACTGCTCTTGCTCAAGTAAGCAAGGATCATTTCGGTAAGAAAACTTACACGGGTCCCGGGTTATATCCTGGGGCCCGTTTTTCTTTTTCCTCGTTAAAGTTCCCTCTCGTAGTGCAGGTGGTGGGGAGATTTAGCGGTGAAAGCTTTCAGTACTTTTTACCTTTGTCTCGAAGTGAGGTATTAACTTGCGTGTTTTATCCCCCCGGATGACACCTGTTGTCCACCCGTATTTACTTGACTAATATTCCAGTTTTTAGTAAAGTCCAACTGAAGATTTGGGTTATTTAGCCTAATTTTTAGTCCAATCCGAGTTTTTCAATGTGAATCGGGTAAATCCTTGCACTGAAAGTGAAAAACTGCAATAATTGTTATTGTTTATGACTTCCGACTTATACGTGTTTACAATGTTTCTAGCTGGCTCTCAAAAACTCCTGAATAAATAGGGGAAACGGGGGAGTAAAATTTGGCCTAATTCTGGGAGCGTAGCGGAGGTGGTCCGGGCTGATTGAAAAACCGTGGACGCGAAGAAGTAGTAATTCCTGTCAATGGAGTGTTTCCGGATTCTTTTATTAGGAGATGAAGAGGCAAGATCGAGTAATGAATTACATTAAAATTAAGGGGGTAAAATAAATGGAAGAAAAGTCGAAAATTTTGGTTATTTCGCTGGCGATTGCCCTGGTAATTTTGCCAGTCGTTACTGCTGTTGCTCAAGACGATACCGAGACGCTGGAAAGTAGTTCGGGGAGTATATTTAACTTTGGTACGGATGCAAAGTCACTGGCAATGGGTGGAGCTTTTGTTGCTGTGGCCGACAACTACTCTGCCACATACTGGAACCCTGCGGGATTGACCCAGTTTTCAGGGGTCCAGCTGGGAGGTATGAACCTGCAGCCCTACGGGGTTAACGGGTTGAATTTCTCCTACGGCGGTGGAGCCGTAACCATACAGGACTTTGCAATTGGCGCTAGCTACGGACAGTTGACCGCAAGTATGACCGATCAACTCGGTTATGCTGACACGGAGTTCTCCGATTATTCGGAGACGACGATCGGAGGTACTTTCGCGTACGGTATAAACTTCGCGAATTTCGGTGCCAACGTTAAGAGTTATCAGTTCAAAGGGGATTCCGGCTTTGGATTTGACCTGGGAACTTTGATGACTTTTGACGGTATCAACCTGGGAATCGCAGCTAACAACGTAGGTGGAGTCAGCATAAGTGATAATTCTACAGTTGACCCGTCATACAGGCTGGGAGTTTCAGCTGAACTTCTAGAGCTGGCAATCGCTTCTGCGGAGGTAGATCTTCAGGGTGACAGTAGAGTAATTAAGGCGGGTTTTGAGATATTACCAATTGATCAGTTTGCCCTTAGGGGAGGAGTTCAGGTGCCGAGTTCCGGTGGTCCGTCTTTCACAGTGGGCGCTGGAATAAACTTGGCCGGTTTGACAGTCGACATTGCCTGGCTCCAGAACAATACGGAATTTGCCGGTAGGTCAGGAGCAGGAGATACTCTGGTACTCTCGGCCGGGTTCCAGTTTGGCGCGTTCGGCGAATCCGCTTAGATTATAAGGAGGTATGATTGATGAAATTGACTAAGTACAAGGTTGGCTTAATACTGACAGTATTTTTATCAGTTTTGCTCGTGACCGCTTCTGGATTGGCTGTTACGGAAGACGGCGATACCTGGATTATCGAAAATCAAGGGGATTTTGACGTATTAGTTGGTAACGAGTTGAGTAGCATTGATTTTACGGGTGATGGAGTTCCGGACGTAGAGCCAGGGGATACTATAGCTCTTGATGAAGCTACTCTAACACAGGATGCTGCTCTGATTATTGACGTCCGAAATATAACTCTAAAGCCTTCTGCTGACGTAACTGCCTCA
This sequence comes from Candidatus Bipolaricaulota bacterium, assembly GCA_018334915.1. Classification (GTDB taxonomy): domain Bacteria; phylum Bipolaricaulota; class Bipolaricaulia; order M55B111; family M55B111; genus JAGXLP01. The sequence continues at coordinate 37,805 of JAGXLB010000007.1, read as the reverse complement.
GACAGCGTAGTGGTTATCGCTCAAGAAGGTCCCTATGGGGGAGGCCACGAGATAGACACCGGTTCCGGTCCTGAGACAGTTACCAGCGGTATTTTGATTCAGAAAGAGGGCGCGCATATTGAGGATCTGGATTTTGAGCCCACCGGCAGTCTCAATGAGACCGTAGATAATGCTATTTTGGTCGATATAGAAAATCCCTGTGCCTGTGAAGACATAAGGTGGATGTCGTTCGAGAATTTACAGATTCCCAACTGTGCTGCCAACGGTAACTTTGACTACGGGATTCGCTTTGCTGGCAACATAGAGGAATACGGTGGCAGAAGTACGGACTACGCGGAAGTAGATTTTACCGACGTTAGGATTGATGGTGTAAGGTTAGACGGAATAAACTTTGCGGGTTCGGTTGGAGATGTCAGCGGTCTAAACTTTAATGAATTATACATTGGTAATTGTGGACTGGGTTCCACAGATGGGCACGGCCTTCACTTCAACAACCATGGGAAAGTAGAAAATATCAGGTTAGAAAATAGCACGGGTTTAGACAAGGAACAGGCCTACAAGTATGGAATAGAAAAGAACAAGGACGGAATAAGGATAAACGGAACTACAGTCACGAAGGTAAGTGGTTTTTGGGTAGAAGGTTTTGAGATTAAAAGTAACGATGATAATGGAATCTATATACTGGGAAACTGGTCCGCTAGCCCCAACCACGAGATATCTTCCATAGATCTAACAGTGAAAAATACGGAGATATCCAAGAATGGAGATTCTCTGGGCGACGGCGTAGAAGGTGCGGTCGACGGCGGGTTTGGAATCCTGGTAGGTGAGGTTGCTTTTGGAGACAGTGATACGCCTCCATTCCCGGACTCAGACGGTTCAGCTGTGGCTGAAATCAAATATAGCCCCGCGAAACTGGATAAGGTAACCATCGACAACGCAAAGATTTATGACAACAAGAGTGGTGGAGCGGGATTCTTCGTTTCCAAGGTCATAACTTCTTCCCCAGGGGTTGAAGTATCCGATAGTCAGTTTAACGAGGATATAAAAGGTGACGACAGAAACGAACAAGGGTTTGGATTAACTGTTGCATCTTACGAGGGCATTACAGGGCTCGAGATTAAAGGGTCCGAATTTTACGATCACGACGGTGGCCTCGAGAACATGACTGTAGAAGGCCTGGCGGAACAGAATTTGAGTGACGGGATAGCTTTATTGGCCGCTTATCAGGATGGCGCTTATGATGAGGTAGAGGACGTAGTAATCGAAAATACGGAAGCGGGCAATAACGATACCGGAAATAACGATTCCGGCGATATAGAACCTGGTTACGGCAATGGCTTAAGAATTAAAGGAGCCACTGTTGATGGCATTCATATTGCCAAGTTAGCAAAATTCAACGACAACGGCAAAAACGGTGTCAAAATATTTGGAAAAGAGAGCGTCAAAAACGTATCCCTTGAGGATCTCGACGACGACCAGGTTAGAGAGATAACCGCGAACGGCAACGGAAATAATGGACTGTTAGTAGAATCTGATAGTGGAGATATAAGCGGAGTAACCGTTACCAGCGCACAATTCGGTAAAGAAGGCAACAAGAACGGGAACAATGGTGTTAAGCTCATTACCAATAACGCTGACAGCAATATTGGGTCGAGTGATTCTGCAGGAGCCATAAAGTTTAAGGACGTCTCTGCCAGTTACAATAAGGGTCTCGGTCTGGAAATAAACTCGGCTGAGGACTTCCTTAATTCCTCCAATAACGTTGTCATAAATGACTCTGAGTTCCACTATAACCACGAAGACGGGGCAAGCCTGGTGGCTGCAGGAGATGTAATGAACCCCCGGGTTGAGAACAGTTCGTTTGTCGGTAACAACGTTTCTTCCGCGGGTCTGGTTATCGAATTCGGTAACAGCCTGCTGGGTACTGAAAGTAACGGTGGAATAAAAGGGAACGTGCTTTCCGGCAACCAGGAAGGTTTGGTGGTAACTTCGCCCGATCCAAGCAATCCGACCGGTACGATAAGTAACTTTGCGGTCAAAGAGAATACCACGTTCTTCGCCGGCAACGAAGAGGAATACAACGGAAACGAAGAGCTTAACATGGCATTGGTTGCTGGACAATTGAATTCCGTGACAGTCCAGGAGAACATAGTAGTAGGAGAGGAAACGGAGATTGGATTATGGCTCAAGGCGGAGAACTCGAGTTCAAGCGTAACTGTCCAGGAAAACGTATTCCGCACTGGCGCTAAAGGAGCCTGTATCGGACTCGGAACTGCTGTCGTGTTGGATGCCTGGAATGCGGATATCAACCATAACGAATTCAACGGCTATTCCACGGCTGTTAAGGTATTAGAAGAAAAAGCTATTTCGGATTCGGATACGGCGAAAGATACGAGTAACCATATTAACGAAAATAATCTAGTGGACTGCTGCACGACAATAGACGCTTCGGAACTTAAGACTAAAACCGAGGATACGGGAAACCTTTACAAGGTAGACGCGACCAACAACTACTGGGGTCCGGGAGCCACTGAACAAACTATAAGGTACAACCTGATAGCACCTGACCACGTACTTATAGACGGATTACTGGATAGCCCGGTTCTTGTAATTGAGATCCTTTCGGTAAGTGAATTCAGGACGCTTACTACGGATCCTCAGGTCAACCAGACCGTGGAACTGGAATACACGTTAGAGAACGTCTCTGAAACCAAAACAAGTGGGCAAAGTGTCCAGATGATCGTAAAGAACCCGGACGATAATATAGTAATGGAAACCTCCAAGGAAAACGTACCTGAATTGGATCCGGGTGAGACTTATACCAATACTCACTCATTTGTACCTATTCAAAACGGAACTTATAGTGTAACTTTGGAAGTGGACGAAGGGGCACTTGCGGAAACAATTACCATAAATGTTGGTGGAGAGGTACCGGGACCAGGTGAGAATCTTGAACCTCATTGGGGTCAGAATGGAGAGACATCAAAGTCGGGGATCAAGCCTGTACCGATAGACGGCACTGAGACTCCCCATGTAGTGTTGAAGAATTCGGAAGGAGACCCGGTTACTTCTGCGGTAAGTTCAATAACAATAAACGTATTTGATCTCTCCGGTCGTAAGTTAGTCACGCTGGACTCCGTAGATAACCTTACCGATCTCAATAACCTTCAAAATGGACTCTACATTTACACTGTGACCGTAGAGACGGACGATACATATGAAAGTCCGGTCATGAAGTTCATCGTCAGAAAGTAGAATGACTGCTATAAATACTATAGACTAAATCGGCTAACTATCGACTCCAGGCCCACTTAATCGGGCCTGGAGTCTTATTATAATCTGGTAACTCGAAACGTTTGATTGTATCCAATTTAAACGGTGTTTGATTTCTTGAAAAACCCTGTCTAACTTGAAATATTCCCGGATGTAAGGGATAAATAAATCCGGCGAAGATTTACCCCAAAGGAGGTTATCCCGGTATGCGATGGCGAACCCCAATTTTAGTGTCACTTCTACTTGTGCTCCTCCTGCCTTTCCTTGTAATGGGGGCACCCAAGTTTGCTCTTGAAGCCCCAAGATCCGTTACGTTAAATCCCAAGGATAAAGGAATACTCGTTCAGGAGGTTTCGGTCGCTGAGGTTACGGAGCCTGTAAGAATCAAAGAACTAACAGTTAAGAATTACGGTACAGCTTCTGCGAGCGAACTGGTGAACCTCCGGGTTCGATACCGGAAGGAATCCGGTGACTGGAACACGGTGACTTTACAGACCCTATCCGGAATTAACTCCGGTATAACTTTTACCTTGCCCGGAGACGGCTTAACTCTTCACTCGGGAGAAAGCGGACACTTTCAACTACGGGTCTCGGCAGCCGAACCTGAAATGATTCCAGTCAGTAAGTACGGGAGCAGTGTATCCTTGAAACTGGGAACTATGCTCCACTACGTCTATCAGGAACGAGACGGAGAAGCAGTGGATTCGGTAAGCTCGAACTGGGTTATCGATTCGGCTCCGGACGGGATTGACCGGGCAGGATTCGAAGAGTTTAGTTCCCTATCGCTTGAAGGGGAGATACTTCAGCCGGGGACCACCGATACGATTGGCAAATACGTTTTCCGTGACGTAGATGCGAACGAGGCCGGTGTGAAAGTGGATAAGATCATCGTAAAAAACCACTCGGTTAGCGAAAACGCTCTGGTTTTTGGCGAGGATATCTCTCACCTCCATTTGAGATTAAGAATCGAGGAGGAAGGAGAGGTAAGCGAAAAATCCATTACAAAATCCATTGCTGCTCCTGCATCCGAGATCTCCATTTCAACTACTCAGGATGGTTGGTGGAATGGCAGTTGCTCGGACGATTGTCGGCTCGAGTTGGAGATCGCCGGCGAGTTAAAGTCGAATGGACCCACTCCCGGTTTGGAGTTAAAGACGGGAGTAATTCTGGATACGAAAGAGAATAACGGTATGGCTGGTTATCCATTTAACCAGGAAGCAGTGATGCCGGATGACAGCGCGAAAACTCTGGTAGAACTGGGGCTGGAAAAGATTGAGGACATAACGGACTGGGAGTCAGGGGTAATCAATCAGGGTGAAAAATACAGGCAAAGGTTAACTCTTTCGGACGACGATCTGGACAAGAATGATTTTATGGTAGACTCAATTAAACTGGCAAACCAGGGTTCTCTGAGGAACAGTGAGGTTGAGAACGTTTCTGTGTACAGGGTGCAATCTGACGGAGGGTTGGTTGAACTGGGAGCTGGTTTAGGGCTTTCCGGGAGCTGGCAGCCGTTAGACTCCCAACGAGGCGGGAGAATCCCCGACGACGGAAGAGGCGTTTTCGAGATTCACTACTGGGTATCGAATGACGCGGAAGAAGGAGTAACCCTCAGCCCACTGGTTCAGTTCAGGGGAAGTGAGGGAGCATCCAGTGACGTATTGAGTCCTGAACTCAAGCCCGCCGAGGAATTGACTGTGTATCCCTGGGGGGCAGAGAAAGTCGAAGTGAACCGGGAATATGGAGGATCTCCATCGATCCCCAGCGGGAATGCAATTCTTGCTCAGCGCCTGGATATAATGGATAAGGACGAAAACAAGCTGAATTTATTGACCAATCCGATCGTGATTAAGAACATGGGAGAGGCCACGAGCAGTGATTTTAGCAAACTGGAACTATACGACGCGGGGGGGAATCAGCTTGCAGAAAGGACCGACCTGTCAGGGTTGAGCAGTGCAGGGATAACTCTGGACAATCTAAATGGCAAGACTACCATTACTGACAGTCAAGCGGGTAACTGGAAATCGTTATTCATTTACCTCACGCCCAGATCTTACTCCAGCAGAAAGTCGGTGAACCTGCGGACCACTCTGTATCAAACCGAAGGCAGGAAGGACACCATAAGGACCGTCCAGGGTCCGTCCTTCACGATTGGGCACGAGGAGACAGTGCAAGAATCGGATGCCAATAGGACCGAACCTGCCCCGGAGGGTGAAAGTGATACTGAAGGCGAACTTGGTCTGGATCCGGGAATTGGAATTGCGGTTGCCGGTGGAGCAATCGTTCTGGCCATTATTCTTTCAACTCAACTATCCTAGCAGAAGAACTGGAACTTCGAATATAAGGTGTGAGTGTCCGGTAGGATTGGTCTTGGTGAGTTGAATTTTGTGTAAATTGTAAGTTGGTGTCTTCTCCCCTTGTGTGGTTCGTATCTCGCCTTTTCCAGTTCAGTCGAATGGCGAATTTAGTAACACCTTTCAACTTCCCCGCCCAGAACAGAAGATATTTGTGCAGGTGTAGCTATTTTAATGATGCTGAGGGTCACTCCTTTCGGTAAGGTTGCCTCCAGCTAGACCAATTGGTACACTTTTTCCAATGATCGAGATTTTTAGCTTGGTGGAAAATTTACTGGAAATCGGACCGGAGAGGGTTTAGAGGTGAGCTAGAGTTGCAATTTAAGTTATTGACTCCAGATCAGGAAGTCTTTTCCGGCGAAGTAACGCTCGTTGGTGGTAGAACCGATAACGGTTCTTTTAGTTTGTTACCCCGCCACGTTCCTGCAGTGATGGAGCTGGAACCCGCCGCGCTAAAAGTGGAGGGCCGGGAGGGGACCAGTCGGTTCGTAGTTCACGGAGGTTTTCTGTTCAAGGAAAGGGACGATACGGTAAGAGTCCTGACCAGAGAGGCGCGGGATTTCGACGATATTGATCCGGAGGAGCTGGGCGATAGAATAGACGAACTGGAGGAAAAACTCGATAAGATGGATAAAGAAAAAGAACGCGCTGAGTACGAGAAAGCCCGGTCAGAACTGGAAAGAGCAAAATTGAACAAGGGCCTGGTAGGAAATGAATAATAAGTCCTCGGTTTACGTGACAGGGATTGGAGCGGTAACACCTTTCGGTGTAGGGATAGATCGACTCTGGAAAAAACTAAGGAGTGGGGAAAGCTCGGTTTGTCGAGTCGACGATTGGATGGACGTTACGGGATTGAAGACCAAGATCGGGTCTCCCGTTAAGGATTTCGAGCCTACAGAATGGTTCGATAGAAAGCGTGCGCGAAGACTGGGAAGACCGAGCCAGTTTGCGGCCGTTGCCGCCAGAGAGGCACTGAATGACGCCGGTTGGGAAGTGAACCGGGATAGTTACGATCTGGACGCAGGTGTAGTAATTGGAACGGGTATTGGTAATATAAACCCACTTATCGAAAACCACAAGAAAATTCTGGACAGGGGACCGGGGCGGGTAAGCCCGTTTCTCATACCTCAATTGATGCCTAACGCTGCAGCGGCTCAGGTAGCTATTGAGTTCGGGTTTGGTGGTCCCAATTACGGAACCGTCTCTGCCTGTGCGAGTGGCGCACACGCTATAGCTCAGGCTTTTGAAGAACTCAGACTGAAGGAAGTTGACATGATGGTCGTTGGAGGTGTGGAAGCACCTCTGCTGGAAATAGCCTACGCCGGGTTCGACAAGATAAAAGCATTATCGACCAGAAACGACGAGCCGGAAAGGGCATCGAGGCCGTTCGATAAGGAGCGGGATGGGTTCGTAATGGGTGAAGGAGCGGGAATAATGATCCTGGAGACTGAAGCTGGCCTGGAGAAGAGAGGCGTAGAACCCTATTCCGAAATAATGGGTGTCGGCAAGACAGCCGACGCTCACCACGTTACAGCTCCCCGAGAGGACGGTGCCGGGGCAAAAGAATCTATGGCTGATGCACTGGCTGAAGGCGGTATCGGACCGGACGAAGTCGATTACGTGAATGCTCACGGGACCAGTACCCAGTTGAACGACAGGATGGAGACGAACGCGATAAAGTCACTTCTGGGTGACAGGGCTTACGAAGTTCCCGTGTCGTCAAACAAATCCCAGTTTGGCCACCTTGTGGGGGCTGCAGGAGCCGTCGAGGCGATTATCACCTCACTTTCCCTGCAGAAGGGATATATCTTGCCGACGATAAACTACGAGAACCCAGATAGCGAGTGTGATCTTGATTACGTGCCGAACGAAGGACGGAGGGAGGATATTGAGATTGCGCTTTCGAATTCGTTCGGGTTCGGCGGGCAGAACGCTTCGATCCTGATAGGGAAGGTTTGAAAGCAGGGAGCGCTTCAGCACTGAGTAATAAGCTGTACCTTATTGTGCAGTTTGCTTTACCCTTTCCCCGGTTACCTGGCAGCTGATTTAACCTTAAAATCCTGACAGTAGACAAAATCCCGGCAGCCAGGTAACCGGGGAAAGGGGTTTGAAAGAACGTGAATCCCCTACCGGAAGGTTGCGTAAAAGAACGTATCGCCCGAGCGTGGGAGCTCGGACTGCTATGTTAAACGGGCGCGGGAGCTCGGGCTCCTATTTTTACCGGGTGTGGGGACCCGGCTTGCTATGTTTAAAAGAAGGGGCTCTATTAACTATTAAGGTGGTTCCTGAGACCCTTGGTTATCCTTAGTTGTTATTCGTTTTTAACCTTCAAAATTTCCAGCGCGGGAAGTTCTTTGCCCCGCAGGAATCCGAGACAGGCTCCCCCACCAGTAGAGACGTGATCCATCTCGTCGGCCAGGCCGAACTGAGTGATCGCTGCACCGGTTTCGCCTCCGCCGATAATTCTGTAACCTGAGCTATCGGCTACTGCCTGGGCTACCTCTTTTGTCCCAGCCTGAAAGGGATGAAGCTCGAATCCTCCGAGCGGGCCCGCCCAGACTAACGTCTCAGCTTCTTCGACCTCGTTGCTGTAGTTCTCTATCGTTGCCGGGCCGATATCTATTCCCATCCAGTCGGGTGGAATCTTCGTCGCGTCCACGGTTTTGACTTCACCCTCGGCGCTAAATTCCTGTGACACCTTTGCGTCTACCGGTAATAGGACTTCGGTACTCCTGTCTTCCTTTACCTTGTCGAGGAACTCCCTTACGTCTTCGACCATTGCTTCCTCTATCAGAGAGTCCCCTACTAGATGGCCCTGAGCGTGAAGGAAAGTGAAAGCCAGAGCTCCGCCGATCAGGAACTTGTCCACTCTCTCTACCATGTCCCAGAGGGCGCCTATCTTGCTGGAAGCCTTTTTACCTCCTATGATTGCCACAAACGGGTGATCTGGTTCTTTCACCGCAGGAGTCAACCCATCGACTTCCTTTAAAATTAACTTTCCGGCAGCCGCAGGAAGTCTGGTAGCTACCCCGTAGTTGGAGCTGTGCTTTCTGTGTACCATCCCGAACGCGTCACTAACGAAAAAGTCCCCGAGTTCGCTCAGTTTATCGACAAATTCTTCACCTTTTCCTTTCTCACCGGAATAGAAGCGGGTGTTCTCCAGCAGGATTATAGTCCCGGGGTCCATTTCTTCCACCTCGCCTTTTACTTCCGGTCCTATGGTATCGTCTAACTTCTTCACGTCGACTTCAACTAATTCGGATAGCCTTTCACCTACAGGATCGAGTCTGAGTTCCTCTTTTACTTCGCCGCCCGGTCTTCCGAGGTGGCTGGTCAAAATAACTTTTGCTCCCGCATCCGTCAGAAAGTTTATGGTTGGCAGCGCGCTCTTTATCCTGTTATCGTTGGTTATTTCGCCGTCTTCTAACGGTACGTTGAAGTCTACCCGGACGAGTACTCTCTTGCCCTGAAGTGCCAGGTCTTCCATCGTTCTGTACTGGGATGTTGGATCTATCATATTTCCTCCTTTTAATTTAATGCCCGTTCTGGTTAACGTAAGTTTGATCGTTACTTGAATAACTAGCGATCACATAGGTAATTTTAACGCAACTTCGCTGTTCGACTCAACGGGTTTATTATGTATAATCTAGGACAGTTCGCAGTGAGTTCGTTTGAGAGGGGAGTTAAATGAATCGAAATTATACTTTGGGCCTGGTCTTTTTTCTGGTTACGTTGCTTGTATTTAACCTGGTTGGGGTCAACTCGGTCCTGGGAGAAGAAAAGATCCGGACTACGGATAAGTTTATTGAAAGGCTGGAGGAAGAGTACCGGAAGATCGAAAATTTTTCCGCCAGGCTGGCAATATCGGGCCTGGAGCCTCCCTTAAAGGTAGAAGTGCGGGCTATTTCCGAGCCGAGAGTTCTCCGGGTCGAGTACCTGTCTCCGCCTGAAATGCAGGGTCAGTTTTTCCTGCTGAAGGAAGATTTCCTTTATCAATTTATGCCGGCACAGAACCTGGTTATCGAAAAAGATTTGAAGAAGTCGAATATGCCCGTCAAAGCTGCTAACCTGACCCCTGATTACCTGCTGGAGATTGTACGCTCGGACGAGCTGGACGTAAACCTGATAAGTGGTCCCGGGGAGATTTACTTCCCCTGGGATAAGGAGAACGTGCTGGATTTTGAGACGTCAGTATCCTGGCTGGAGAATGAGGATTCTTCTAACTCTCTTTACGACCCTGATTCAACCACGCCCGTCTCGTTTGATTTCGGGGAGGATGATTACGTGCTAGAAGCCGTACCGCTGGAGGAAGGTTATCGGTTCTCCCGGCAGGTTATTAAGTTCGACCCGGATAATTTATTGCCTCGCGAGTTAATTACCTACTTTGAGGACGAGGAAAAAGGTCCGGTTACTACGGAGGTCGAGGAGGTAAGTATCAATCTCAAACTGGTCCTGGATGAAATTACGAAATTACCTGAAGACGCGGAAGTTATATCGGATTAGGTTAAAAAGGAGGACTTTATGTGTGGCATCATCGGATATCGGGGTGAAAGAGAAGCTCAACCCGTTATCTTGAGTGGTCTAAAAAAACTCGAGTACAGGGGTTACGATTCGGCCGGCGTCGCGATAATTGGAGATGAGGGGCTGGGAATTGAAAAGATGGAAGGTAAAATCGCTCAGCTGGAAGATGCACTGGTCAAATCTCCGAAATCAGGAAAAGTTGGAATTGGCCATACGAGGTGGGCAACTCACGGCGAGCCAAACGACGTAAACGCTCATCCTCATCAGGGATGCACTGATAGATACGGTTTGGTCCATAACGGTATAATTGAAAATCATCGGAGGCTGAGAAAGGAACTGGAATCGAGGGACCACGAGTTCTCTTCCGATACCGACACGGAAGTACTGATTCATCTTATAGAGGAGCAGGAGGGGTCATTAGAAGAGAAGGTACGGGCGGCTCTGGGCGAGGTCGACGGAACTTTCGCTATTGCTGTAGTGGACGCCGATACACCGGGTAAGATCGTCGGCGCGCGTCGGGGGAGCCCCCTGGTAGTTGGGTCTACAGATGACGAGCAATTCATTGCCTCGGATGTTCCAGCCATACTCGATTATACCAAAGAAATCATTTACCTGGAGGATAATCAAATCGTATCCCTTGCTGGATCCGGAATAGAGATTACGGATTTTGAAGGTGGAGAGGCCGAAGCCACGACGAGAACGATAGACTGGGACCCCGTGGCTGCTCAGAAGGAAGGTTACAAGCACTTCATGTTGAAAGAGATAAACGAGCAGCCTCAGGCCGTCGGGGATACCCTTAGAGGGAGGGGCTTCACTGACGGTGGGCTCAAAATGGACGAGGGCGAGCTGAGGGAAAAAGACGTAGCAAAAGCAGAGAAGATATTTATAGTTGCCTGTGGTACCTCTTATTACGCCGGCAGAGTTGCAAAATACGTCTGGGAAGAGTACCTGGATATTCCGATAGAGGTCGAGATAGGGTCGGAATTCCGTTACAGAAATCCTCCCCTGGACGAGAACTCGCTGGTAGTTGGTGTGTCCCAATCCGGCGAAACGGCTGACACCCTGGCGGGTCTGGAAAAATCCCGGGAGGCTGATGCTACTATCGCCTCCGTGGTGAACGTTCTGGGATCTACCGTTACGAGGAGGTCGGATGCCGTCCTTTACACCCACGCCGGGCCGGAAATTGGGGTGGCTTCGACGAAGGCGTTTACGTCTCAACTCGTAGCTCTGTCACTTCTGGGCTTAGAAATAGCCCGGATGAAAGGGAAGGTTACCGTTTCGGAAGCCAAAAAGGCGGCGGGAAAGTTGAGCCGGGCGCCGGGGCTGTTACAGGAGCAGCTCGAGAACGTGGACCGGATAAAAGAACTCGCCGAGGTCTTTTACGAGAAGGACGATTTTCTATTCCTCGGCCGGGACGTCCTTTATCCTGTGGCTCTGGAGGGAGCGCTGAAACTGAAAGAAATTTCTTATATCCACGCCGAGGGATACCCGGCTGGAGAGCTAAAACACGGGCCAATTGCTCTCATCGACGAAAATATGCCTGTCGTGGCCCTGATAACCAAGAATTCCGTTTACGACAAGGTCTATTCCAATATAGAAGAGGTTCGAGCCAGAAAGGGAAAGATAATCGTATTTACGGACGAATTAACGGAAGATACGAAAAGTATTGCTGACGAGTTGATACACCTGCCCAGAGCCGATAAGGTCCTGACTCCGCTGATTTTTACCGTTCCCCTCCAGTTATTGGCCTATCAGGTCGCCGTGCTGCGAGGAACTGACGTGGACCAGCCGCGGAATTTGGCGAAGAGCGTAACGGTAGAGTGAGGGGCGTAGTCTCTCTTAGAAACTGGCCGGAGGCCCGGAATACAAAGACTTGTGTTAGTTTAATTATTGTCACACAAAAAGCAGGGAGTGCTCCTGCGCCGACTAATAAGCTGTACCTTATTGTTCAGTTTGAGTAACCCCCTTCCCCGGTTACCTGGCTGCCGGGATTTTGTCTACTACTATGTTTTAAAGGTTAAATCAGTTGCCAGGTAACCGGGGAAGGGGGTCTGGAGAACGTGAATTCCCTACCGGAAGGTGCATAAACGAACAAATCGCTCGAGCGTGGGAGTTCGGGCTACTTACTTTTATTGTAGTAGAGACCTTTAGGCCTCAATAGATGCCAAAGATTGGTACGGATGCAAAAACCTACCGATACATGCTCTGATGGGTGGAACCGGAAAACCTTCCGTCGTTTGTAGAATTAAAACTGATCTAAAAACCGGAGCTCGTTCCGGTAAAAGAGACGGATGTCGTCGATCCCGTATTTTAACATGGCCATCCTTTCTACGCCCAATCCCAGGGCAAAGCCCTGATAGGTTTCCGGGTCGTAGTTGACGGCTTCAAGGACGTTAGGGTCCACCATGCCGGAACCCATGATCTCCAGCCAATCCTCGCCGTCGGGCCGCATTACGTCCACTTCGGCACTTGGTTCGGTGAAGGGGAAGTAATCAGCCCTGAACCTCATAGAAAACTCGGGTCCGAAAAACTCTTCCACGAAAGACCTGATTACGTACTTCAGGTTGGCAAAAGTAAGGTTCTCGTCGACCCAGAGGAGTTCAACCTGGTAAAATACAGGATAATGAGTCGCGTCAGGAGTGTCCCTGCGGTAGCATTTACCGGGACAGATTATCTTCACCGGAGGATCCTGGGCTTCCATTTCTCTTATTTGAACAGGAGAGGTATGGGTTCTGAGGAGATGTTCTTCGTCGACGTAAAGAGAATCCCATTCGTCTCGAGCGGGATGCAATTCGGGCATGTTAAGGGCTTCGAAGTTGTAGTAATCCGACTCCAATTCGGGACCCAGCGCCAGTGAAAAACCCATCCGCTTGAATATCGTCGTAAGTTCGTCGTTTACCTGCGTTATTACGTGCTTTTTACCGACGCCTCGTCTTCTCCCGGGCAGGGTTACGTCAACCCCTTCCTCCTTTAATTTTTTTTCCTTTTCCCGCTGCTCGAACCTTTCCTTTTTCTCCTCGATCTCGTCCTGAAGGTTGGATTTTAGTTTATTTATGCCTCTGCCGGCCTCGGCCCTGTCTTCGTCGGGAAGATTACCCAGTTCGTCAAAGAGTTCCTGAATTTCCCCGTTTCTCCCCAGGTATTTGACCCGCAGGTCCTCGCACTCCTGAAGCGACTCGACTTTTTCCAGATTAGCTCTGGATTCCTGTTTCAGTTCCTGTATTTTATCCAAAAGCTCATCAAGCTGTGACATCTCAGGTTCTCCGGTTTGAGAAATACTTGCAAAGTGTGTAAAGTGAATCCAACGAATCTAAAAAGAATCTACTTCTTCTTGTAACCTTCTCCGTCGTTGGTCGCCTCCAGGTTGTTTTGAACTTTCTCTGTAAAGCCTTTACCTGGCGAAAATTTAGGCGTGACCTTGCTGTCTACGTTGATTTTTTCACCAGTCTGGGGATGGCGCTTGACTGTTGATTTCCGGGGGTTGGGCTTGAAAGTGCCGAAGTTCACCAGCCTGACTTCCTCTCCTTTTGCCACTTCGTCAGTAATGACATCCACCATGTGGTTCACCATCTCTCGACATTCCTGCTTTGTGCAGTCCGAATTACGGTAGATACTGTCTACCAATTCACCTTTGTTCATCTAAGGACCTCCTTTTGATATAGGAAACTTGAAAGATTGACGGGAGACAAGTTCTCCCACGTTTCTATACTGACAATACCATTACAAATCCCAATTCTACGGGGTTTTAGAATACTTCTCAAGTTTTTAAACCTCTTTTCCTTAATCTAAATAAATTTATACCGGTTTTTGCCACTATTACAACCCGGAGACGCTCACTATTTTTCGTTTTGAAATGAAAAGTCCCTGTCGTAAAGATTTCTATCTTTGAACTTGTTGCCGAGTTGGTCGGTTAGCTTTATTTTGTCTTCTTCCTTCTTTTTACTTCCGGTTTTGGACGGTTTTCCCTGAGTGAGTTCCTGGGTAAATTCTTTCTTCAGCTTCGATATAACCAGATGTTTCTCTCTCGAACCCAGGTCCGGTTCGTAGATAGAGAACTCTTTCTCGACGAATCCCTTCAGGTTGGCCCGATAATGGAGTCCGGTTGACTTATTTTCTCTGATGATAAGTCCCAGGTCAAGAAGTTCAGTCGGCCTTTTCGAAAGGAGTAAACCGGTAGGTTTCTTCAGCCAGGCACTAATCTGTTCAATGCTATAAGAGTGGGGTCGGTGAGCCACGAGAAAACCCAGTATCTTCCTGTCGAGCCTGGACAGTCGTTTTGTTTTCTTTACGACGTAGTTCGTATCCTGCTTTATGGCTGACGGCAGGTCTTCAAAACCCGGTTCTTCTCCATTTTTATCCTTTTTATCGGGTTCACCGGCAGTTCCTTCCTTGGGGCTCTCTCCGTCGTACGGGAGTCCGAAAGTTCTGGCTTTACCGGCCGTCTCGTTCTCATCCCGGTCGTCGAAACCCGGCATATTTCTTTCGACCCTGTCGATTTTTCCGTCCCCATTTTTCTGAGACTTCTTTTCCTGGGATCCCGCCAGGGTCTCGGTTACTGCCCTCATTGCCTCGCCTTCTTCCCCTTCTTTTAGCACGTCGGCGATCTCAAGAGACTCTATTACCGCCCTGGAAACTTTATGAACCTTTGGGAGGTCGGGAGGGTCGAGGTCAACCTCGATGTATCCGAGCGTCTCGGCAGTTCGTTTTAGCTCTTTTACCTTATCGGTTTTCTTGGAGAGCTCGTCCTGGAGTTCTTTTACCTGCTCCTCCAGCTCGTCGACCCTGCTCTTCTCCCGTTTTCCCTGTTTTTTTGCTTCCTCTATAGCTTCGATTATGCTTTCTCCGACCTGTTTTAGCTGAGGAGTTTCGACTTTATCGAGGGACGGGGTGAAGCCGGCGTGAAAAGTCGAGCGTTCCCGGACGTATATCTGTTTCGTCGTTTTTTCGTCCAGGTAGATGCAGTCTCCCGTATTGAGTTGATTTACTTTCTCTCTGACCTCGCCCTTCTTCCAGGGTAGAAGATCGTTGTACACCTTCATATCTGCCTCGTGAACTACTCTGTGGAGGAAAAGCATTCCCGCCTGGGTAAGGACGTCTTTTTCGACTTTTGCGCTTCTCTGGGAGATTATCACCGCTCCCAGGCCTCTCTTTCTGCCCCTGAGGGAAAGCCGGGTGATTATTTCCTTCAGCTCGCTTTTCTTCCCCTGGGGTATGAACTCGTGAGACTCCTCTATCCCTATCATGTAGGGTTTACGGAGCTTACCGGCCCAGTTCCAGAGGGCGGTAAAATAATGCTTGAGCATTTTTCTTTGCTCTTCCTTGAGGTAACCGCTGAGGTCAAGTATCACGGGTATGCTCTGCTTGAGGCTGATTTCCGCTACCTGAGGTGCATCTTCGGGTTCTATCGTTATATCGACGTTCTTTCCTTCTCCGATTACGAGGAGTTCGTATTCTTCCTTGAGGCCGAAGTACTCTCCGTCAATATCTACGACGGTCAAAGGGTAGCTATGTTTTAGGAGTTCTTCGAATATGACTCCGGCGGTATTGGATTTGCCCGAACCTCTTATCCCCAGTATCCCGATGCATTTACCGATAATTTCGTCCAGGTTGAAATCTAAATCGTCACTGATGTACAGATCTTTCAACGAGTCCTCCCCGGCTGAAAGTTCTCCGTGAGTACGAAGTATATCTTTGGAACCTCACTTTTAATTATATTTTCATGAAGCCATTCAGTATGACACTCTACAGTTCCCGTTATAACGGATTTGACGAACTTCTGCAATATCTCAGGTTCAAAAAATCTTCCCGATGGTGTAGTTTAAAACTTAGAATTCAAATGATACCTGCGGCCTCCTGAACACCATTATAGCTAACTTTACACGCTGATTCTTGGAGAGATGCCCCGACTGAGCCCGACAAATGTCCTGGCAACTCGTGATTAGTTGGGTTGTTAATGCCGGTGGGGAAGCAGGTCCCCGTATTGTCCTGCTGGATAACTGGTTTATCGATCCTCCGTTAAATCCTCGAAGACCGTAGGTGCTACCTCTGATAGCAGAGCAAGAAATTCTTCGGCCAGGTTCCTGATTTCCCACTGTGCTTCCTTGCTTCCTCTCAGTTCAATGATATGACGGAATTCTCTGAAGTTGGTCTTGAGATAAAGGGAAGTCTTGCTCCCGATCGGGAGGAGAAACCTCGCATCTTCTTTCGGCACTCCCGCTTCCAGTGCCTTCTGGTATAGGTCGTGACTCTTCGTTATCCCTTCTTTGTATTCCTCGGTCAGGTCTGCCTCTTTGACTGATTGAGGAATTACTACCTCTTCCTGGTTTTGCTTTACGTACCTCATTGATCGGACCATAAAGCTAGCTAGTCTGTGTCGTGTGAGTTGTGCGAGACAGCTCCGACTTACCCCCTCCACGTAGAACGTGGCACTAGCAAACTCAAACGGTGACCAGTGCCCCCAATTCCGGAGTTTTCTGATTAGCTCTCGGTCTTCCTCGGTCGAATAATCCTTTTCGTCTCCGGGAGACCGGTGGGAGATTCTTGCTGCCTGGGCAATCATAGATTCCGGACGCTCGGTGTGGCGGATCATTTCGATTTTCATATCTTTGCCACCTCTATACCTTCCTGGTCCTGATACTTTCCGTTTCTATCACCGTAGGTTATTTCTGGACGTTCGCCCCTGAAAAATACTACTTGAGCTATGCCTTCGTCGGCGTAAACTCTAGCCGGAAGCGGAGTTGTGTTAGAAATTTCAATGGTTAAATATCCTTTCCATCCGGGCTCTATCGGCGTCATATTTACGATTATGCCACATCTCGCGTAAGTACTTTTTCCGACTACGAGCCCGAACAGGTTATCAGGCATGTCAAACTTCTCCAGAGATTTTCCAAGGCAGAAAGAATTTGGCGGGATCAGGCAACTTTCGCCGTGTACCTGTACGAAAGCGTCTTCGTTGAATTCTTTTGGATTTATTTCGGTGGAATGCACATCGGTAAAAATTCGGAATTCGTCGTCGATTCTGATATCGTAACCAAAAGAGCCCAGCCCGTAGCTAATTTTATCGTCAGTCTGTAGATCCCTGACAAATGGAGTAACCGGCTCGACCTCAGCTATCTCTTTGTCGTTCAGTATCATGGTTTTAGAGCCCCCGCTTAAAATTTGTATTTCAAATACTAACTTAAATGGCGGAAAGGGACAAACTCAAGACTGTTGCAACCTAAAAGGGCTATAGTTATCATTCTCGGTGATGAATACAGCAAACTTTATCACGTCCATAAGGTTAGTCTTGGTGCCTTTCATCGTCGTGGCCCTGGTTAGAGGAAATGATTGGTGGGCGCTGGGGTTCTTAACTCTTGCTCTCCTCTCTGATCTAATAGACGGGTTAGTAGCTAGAAAGCTGGGTCAGATTACCGACCTGGGCCAGGTTCTTGACCCTCTGGCGGACAAAACTCTTTTTCTCGCGCTTTTTGGCTACTTTGCCTGGGCAGGCAGGATCCCCGTGGTGGCCTTTTTCCTCCTTCTCTTGCCTTATTTCGCTCTGATCTTGGGCGGAGGAGTTATGTATCGGTACCAGGGGAGGGTAGTTCAGGCAAACTTCTGGGGTAAGGCAAGCTCGGCACTCCTTACCCTCGGGTTAATATTCGTTTACTTTCAATTGCCTTTCGACCTTTACTTGATCTATGTAGGCATAGCAGCTGCTTTTGTTTCCGCTTTCGTTTATTTTCGAATAGGAGTCGAGGATGATATCTCGCCCACCGAGGAGAGCAGTTAACAGATCAGGCATCCTTAAATTCCTCCGGCACGGGAGCTTCCAGCGTTAGGTCGGTCTCTTTCTCCGGATGTTTTACCGTTATTTGGCGGGCGTGGAGCATGAGCCTTTCGGCTGTCGGCCCTCCGTAGTAAGAGTCACCAATTATTTTATGATCGATATAGTTCATGTGGACTCTGATCTGATGGGTCCTTCCCGTTACGGGTTTGACCTTCAGCAGCGTCGAGTCTTCGCGCTCTTCAATTACCCAGAACTCAGTTTTAGCATCCTTGCCCCCTAGTTTAACCGTCATCCTGGTTTTGTCTTTATTGCTCCTCCCCACCGGAGCGTCTATTAGTCCGCTCCTTTCGTCAAAACTCCCTTCAACCAGGGCGAGATATTCCTTATCCACTTCTCGTTTCTTGAACTGATCTTTTAGGTCGAAAAACACTTCGGCCGTTCTTGCTACCACAAGAATCCCGCTGGTCTCTTTGTCGAGCCGGTGGACTATGCCTGGCCTGGTTGGATCGGGCAAGTTTGGGAGGTTTTCGTAAAGATAGATTAGACCGTTGGCTAGAGTATCTTTTTCGTGACCCGGTCCGGGGTGAACTACCATGGAATTCGGCTTGTTGATCCCGATCAAACTGGAATCCTCGTAAACCACCTCCAGTGGGAGGTCTTGAGGAACTAGCGACTCGGATTCAAAATCTTCGGGGACTCTGATTTCAACTCTTTCCCCCGCCGAAACCTGATAGCTCGGCTTTATCTGGGAACCATCCACCGTAACGGAACCGGTTTTTATCAATTCCTGCCACTTGCTTCTGGATAGCTCCGGAAACCGGACGGAAATAAGTTTGTCGATCCGGATACCAGCCTCTGTCTTGCCGACAGGAAAGACTTCTGAATAATTGGAAAGATTCATTTAGCTCATCCTTTAAGTTATCTGGAGATCGAATTAGCACCGCTGCAGGGACATTATACTCTACCCTCTATTTCCTTTAAAGTTGAGTTGCTATGCGGAATCTGATATAATCACTTTTGAGTTATGAGCAAAAAACGAGAGCAGTTAAAGGAACTGGCAGAGGGAGTTCTGGAAGATTTTTCAAGCAGTTTATATTTACTTAAATGGGAAAAAAGGGGTGGCGAATGGGTTCTGGAACTCCTGATTGATGATGAAGGACAGGTTACTACTTCCGATTGTGCGGACGTCAGCGGGCGGGTTTCCGATGAACTGGATAGGAGGGACTTGATCCAGAAGGAATACGTATTACAGGTTTCATCTCCAGGTGTTGAACGGCCACTGATAAAAGCTCGTCACTATCAAAGTGCGATCGGGGGAAGCGTAGAGGTAAATACGTACGGACCGATAGGGAATTCCAGGAACTTCGTGGGAACTTTGAAGAGTTACGACGAGGAGAACGGGGAGATAGAACTGGAAGTTGACGGGAAGTTCGTCAATATTCCGCTTGATAACGTGTCAAAGGCGACGACAAGAATGGTGGACCTGGATTCGAGCTAACAAACTTAATAGTCACTGCTGAAAAGACTGTGACAGTCAGGACGGAGCAGAATTGACCCAAGAGGGGTAGTCAATGAATATCGAGTTTATCGAAGCACTGGAAGATATGGCGAAGGACAAAGGGATAGAGCGCGACGAATTATACGAGATGGTTGAACAGGGACTTCAGGCGGCATATCAGGAACAATACGATACTAATAAGGACGTTAACGTAGATATCGATCAGAACTCCGGAGATATACTTATCGACGGGGAACAAATTCAGCTGGGTCAGTTCGGTAGAATTGCCTCCAAGAAAGCGGAAGACGTTATTCGTCAGCTTATTAGAGAGAAGCAAAACGAGCTGATGTACGAAAACTACAAAAAACGGAAGGGTGAGCTGGTAAACGGGTCGATTCACCGGTTCGAAGGCAACGACGTATGGTTGAATCTTGGCGAGGTGGAAGCCCTTCTCCCTGGTTCTGAGAGGATACCGGGTGAGAGGTACCAGCAGGGTGATAGTCTCAGGGCTTATCTCTATCAGGTAGAAAAAAAGTCCGGGGGGCTGTTGATTCGTGTTTCCCGATCAATGAAAGAGTTCGTGGCAAAGTTAATGGAACTGGAAGTGCCAGAAATAGAAGACGAACTGCTGGAGATCGTGAAAATAGCCAGAGAGCCGGGAAAGAGAAGTAAAGTCGCGGTCCAATCCCTGGATGAGCAAATAGATCCTGTTGGAACCTGCGTCGGGGCAGGTGGTTCCCGGGTCAAAGAAATTACTGAGGAGTTAAACGGAGAAAAAATTGACGTAATACGCTGGAGTGATGATCGGGAACGGCTTATTCGAAATAGCCTGGAGCCCGCAAGCGTTCTTTCAATTGAGTTTAAAGAAAACGACCGAGGGGAGGAGATCGCCAGAGTCATGGTACCCAAGGACGATCTGGCATATGCTATTGGCCAAAACGGTCAGAACGTAAGGTTGACCGTGGATTTAGTTGGCTGTGACATAGATGTAAGGAGTCCCGAGTAGACGGACATATCGATGATTTTCCTATCCGGTCTCCGAATGGTTTCTACAGTTCCGAACTTAAGAATAAACCGGGACCTGGCAAGCCCTGGACTGAGCCTGGATGCTGGATAAATTATTAAGGTTAGTATATAGATTAGTTCGCTATAAGGCTTACTGGGTAATAGGGGTTTTCCTCGTAGTAGTTGTCCTTGCTCTCACATATATATTTCCTTTTCCCGTTAGAAGTTCTCTTCTCGATCTCTTACCCCGGAACGATCCTCTGATTGAAGAATATAAAACCAGGGAAGAGACCATTAATAGTACCCAGAACCTCAACGTCGTGGTTTCCCTTAAAAATCCCGAGGAGCTGAGCAAACCCGAAAGAGAAACCGAGCTTCTGAAACTTGCCGAAGTGATAAAACCGGTGCTCGAGGACGTTCAAGAAATAAGATCCGTGAATTATCGCGGTGAGGGAGCTATACCGGAAGAGTATGAATTCTTATACTCTCTGAACTCTGAGACCATCAGTCAGCTAGAGGAACTCAGGAGTGGTCTAAATGATTTTGGGGGAGAAATCGATTCTAAGACTACTGAGTTTAATCCGGAAGATCCCTACGGTGACCTCCCCGAAAAGCTGGAACAGCTGGAAACGGGGTCGGATGGTACCGAAGAAGAATTGACCCTGCTGCTCGATAGATTGGATGAGAGAAACGGAGTAATTCTAGCCGGACTTGACTCCGTGAACGAGTTAAATAACTGGGACAGTAGACTGCAATCGCTCCGGGCGGACTTTCGATCCGTTAGGGAGGAAAGGACAGAAGAGATTGAGGGCGAATACTTTTCCCCGGACCGAACTACCCTTTTGATCAGAGCAGTACCCTCGCACCCCGAATCACATAACATAAAGTTTAGCCGAAGTTTGACCAATAAAGCCAGAAAAGCGATTAAGGAAGCGAGAGAGAGCCCGGTTTTCAAATCCGGTGATTATAAGGTGGAACTCACTGGATCCTTCGTCATCAATGCCGAAAGGAATTCCGCCTTAAAAATGGACATGCTCTGGACGACTATAATCTCTTCCGTGGCGGTTATGACCGCCTTTTTCTTTGCCCTGGGTTCTTTCTTCTACTCCCTGCTGATTGCCTTCCCTCTCGTGGTGGCAGTATTGTTTGCATTGAGCTGGGCCAAGTTTTCAGTTGGCGGATTCAACCTGTTGACCACGTTCCTTCCAGCTCTGGTTCTGGGTTTGAGTATAGATTACGGAATCCATCTGTTGTTTAGATTTAGCGAAGAAAGGTTAAACGGACTACCGGTAAGTAAGGCCGTAAAGATAACGATTTTAAAAAAGGGAAAGGGAATTTTTATCGCCGCTCTTACCACGGCAGCTGTTTTTACTACTTTGATTTTCTCAAGATCCCAGGGCCTGGTCGAGATGGGAATAATCACGAGCCTGGGCATAATAATATCGTTTTTCGTCTACCTGTTTTTGCTGCCCGCCACGGTAATCACGTTCCAGCGCTGGAGAAGACGGAGACATACTGTAGAACTGTTTGATTATCGAGATACACTAAGGGCAGCAGTCGATAAAGGGTTGAAATACAGAAAGCCAATAATTGTCGTCTCGCTTGTAATCTCCTTGTTTGCCTTTCTGGGCGCGACCATGCTGGACTTCCAGTTCTCCGGCAACAACGTTTCGACCGAAGTAGAAAGCGTTAGGGTTCAGGAACGGATCCAGAAAAAGTTTGAATCCTCTGACACTAGCCTTGGTCCGTCTTTTGTTTTTTTCCCAGATAACGTGGAAAAGCTAGGTAAGCTGGAGCGGGGGCTGCAGGGGATGGATCTCGTTACTTCGGTTCAGTCGATCAGAGATTACTTGCCTGATAACTGGGAGGAAGTCAGGATTTCAACGGACGAATTGGAGGAATTAGAAAAGATTAATAGATCTCTTGCCGGAGTGCAGGGGGTATTGCAGAATAAAGAGGAAAAAATTGACCAACTGGAGTCTCTTGTTGCTCAGTTATCGTCTGCTCAACTGACTTCGACGCTTTCCAGTCGATCGAAGGTTACCGTTAGGTTGAACGAAGTTTTGGATCAGTTGCTCGAGATTCGGCGATCCCTGATAGACCTGGAGCAGGAGCAGGTGTTGGGAACTTCAGGTTCCCTCAGGAGTAACATCAATTATCTGAAAAACGGTTTTTCCTCTCTGAATAAATTACTCAACCAGGAAAACGGGGATATAACGCAAGCACTTCCGGAAGAAGTTCGTTCCAATTTTACCACTGATAAGGGAGAGTACGTCGTTTTTGCTGAGGTAGAAAAATCTATTTACGAATCGACAAACTTGAACAGTTTCGTCGATCGGGTTTCCGAATTTGCGACCGATTATTTCGGTATGCCGCTAATCCAGTACGAACTGGAAGGCCATATACGTCATGACTTCCTTATTTCAACCCTGCTGGCGGTACTTATGATAAGTTTCGTGCTCTACCGGGGAATTTCTGATCTAAAGCTGTCCCTGCTGGCGGTGATTCCGTTGATTCTTGGCTATCTCTGGATGCTGGGGGGAATGAGGGTACTGGGGATGAACTTCAATTTTATAAACATAATTATTTCCCCGTTGCTTATAGGAATAGGGGTTGACGATGGATTGCACCTTATATATCGCTGGCAGGAAGAACGTGACGACGGCGGGCTGACTGGCTCCATATTATCGGCTTTTTCCCATACGGGCCTGGCAGTGATTACTACCTCTGTAACGACGATAGTTGTCTTTGGCAGTCTGTTTCTGGCTCGAACGCCCGGACTTAGGATCCTTGGTGCCACAGCTTTGCTCGGTATAGGCTTTGCTATGCTACTATCTCTAACCGTATTGCCTGCCGCTCTCTATCTTGCATTTAGCCGAGACGAGAAATAAAATTGCTTTACCATGAAGATTAAACTAAACGACGATAAGATCGATATTAGCGACCAGAAGACTATTGGTGATTTGATTGAACTTGTAAAAGAGAAACTTTCCTCAACTAGAATCAGGCTCGTAGGAATAAAAATCGACGGAGATTTTTTGACTCAGCCCGAACTGGAAGGTCAGCTCGAGTTAAATTTAGAGGGAAAAGAAATAGAGTTAATTACCGAAACCATAGATGAGTTAACAGCCGAAATGGCAGAAGATGCTCTGACATACCTGGATAGTCTGTCCGAGTGGACGGAGGATTTTTCACTTTCTGCGAAAAACGATATAACCTCCGAAGTCGACGTAAGTGAGATAGAGGAATTGCTTGAAGGGCTTCACTGGCTTAATCTGGCGCTGGAAGAGTTAGCTGGTGCATCGGAAACTGGAACGTTACTTGGTGGGAGATCGTTGCCCAAATTCATGAGCGAGAACAGGATGTTTTTGAATGAAATCCAGGGCGCTCTGGAGAATCCGGAAGATAATCCCCAGTTAATAAGGACGTTGATTGTCCAGGATTTACCGACCTGGATAGATGAATATAGAGATATTTTCCTTGACTTTAGGGGCGAAAGGAGAAGTGAGATCGATGTATAAGCTTACTCCCCTAACTGAATTTATGAGGTGGAATAACCATGTTGCTGATATATATAGGAATATCGGTTGTCGTTTCTTTGGCAGTTGGAGTCTTTCTTGGCCAGAAGTATTACGAAAGAAAAATATCGGACAGGGCGGAGAAAGCTTCGGATATAATCGAGCAAGCAAAAAAGACCGGCGAAAATATCAAGAAGGAAAAAGTCCTGGAAGGACAGCAAAAGATACAGGAGCAGCGAGAAGAGCTAGAACAGAAGTTTAAAAGCAGGGAAAAGGACCTGGACAAGAGGGAAGAAAGGATAATGAGGAAAGCCGATAGGCTTTCCAAAAAAAGTGACCACCTGGAAGGCCTCGAGGAGTCACTGAAGGAAGATCAGGAGAAAGTCCAGGAGTTAAAGAAAAGGGGTAAGGATTTAATAAACAAGGAAAAGGAGTACCTGGAAAAGATAGCGGGGATGAGCACCAAGGAAGCGAAGGAAGAATTGATGGAGCGGGTCGAAAAGGAAACGGAAAGATTTTACGCCCGCAAAGTAAACGAAGCTAAAAAGAAGGCCAAGGAAAAGGCGGACGAGAAGTCCCGTCAGATACTTGCCACGGCGATGCAGAGATACGCGGCAGAGCAGGCTGAAGGCAATACAGTTTCTTCCGTTTCTCTACCCTCCGACGATTTTAAGGGAAGAGTTATAGGTAGAAACGGGAGGAATATTAAGACCTTTGAGGCGTTGACCGGGGTTGAAGTGCTGGTTGACGATACTCCCGAAATGGTCGTGCTTTCTTCTTTTCACCCTGTCCGACGGGAGATTGCAAAACTGGCAATGGAAGACCTCGTTAAGGATGGGCGGATTCACCCTGTTCAAATCGAGGAGAAGGTCGACAAAGCGAGAGAAAGGATGGTGGAGAAGATTAAGGAAGCTGGACAGAACGCCGCCCTGGATACCGGGGTCGATCTTTCCACTAAACTCGTCCCCCTGGTTGGCAAGTTAAAGTTCCGAACCAGCTATGGTCAGAACCTGCTGCGTCACTCGCTTGAGGTGAGTTTCATTGCCGGCATGCTGGCCGAAGAACTGGGGCTATCTCACAAACTGGCCAGAAGAGCCGGTCTCTTACACGACATAGGTAAAGCAGTCGATCACGAGGTAACAGGAACACACGCAGAGATAGGTGCTGAGCTGGCTCGAAGGTACGGGGAGAAACCGGTTATAGTGAATGCGATTGCGGCCCATCACGAAGAAGAGGAGCCTGAGTCCATATTGCCCGTGTTGATTCAGACCGGTGATACACTTTCTGCTACCAGGCCCGGGGCCAGAAGGGAAACTTACGAAAAATACATAGAAAGGCTGGAGAACCTGGAAGAGATTGCCCATTCTTTTGACGGCGTAACGAAGGCGAACGCGTTCCAGGCCGGAAGGGAAATAAGAGTAATCGTATCTCCAGAAGAAGTTAACGACAATAGAGCGAGCAAGCTGGCTTACGATATAGCGAGAGAGATCGAGAGAGATCTGGACTATCCGGGTGAGGTCAAAATAAACGTTATACGGAAGGCGCAATTCGTAGAAGCGGCACAGTAATACGATATCTGTGCGATCGGCACGGAACTCAAAAAACTTCCAGGAGGTGCGAGATCTTGGCTGAAATTCTAAAGGTCTCTTCGACTTCGGACCCCTCTGCCACGGCCGGAGCTCTGGCTAATACTATTAGAGAAGAGGGCATAGCAGAGTTGCAGGCCATCGGGCCAAAGGCCGTGAATCAGGCCGTGAAAGCCATTACCATTGCGAGAGGCTATATGGCGCCCAGCGGGGTAGATTTGATTTTTGTCCCTTCTTTTGTTGACGTAGAAATCGACGATGAGAACAAGACGGCGATGCGGATGGAGGTAAGAACCAGGCTTCCCTTTAAACCTACAAAAGAGAAAGAAGGAGCGAAGGAGAAAGAAAAGATGGATAATCATGTGGACGAGGATCGGGAAGCGCCCCCAAGGGGCGACGAGTTGACGGAAGGGGTAGAAGGTGACGAAGAAGAGGAAACTGAAGAAGATTACCCCCCCGAAGATGATCAGGAAGACATCCTGGATATATAACGGTTTATGGCAAATAAGGACGGAGATGGGTGGAGGACGGCTTTAAAAACTCTGAGTCAGGTTGGCCAGATAGGCTTTACCTTCGCCTTTTCAGTCCTGATATCTGTAGGGATTGGTTACTGGCTGGATAAACTGGCCGGGACGGATAGATTGTTCAAATTAATCTTTCTCGTTATTGGACTTTTCTCCGGCGCCCTGAGCGTATATAAATCACTATCCAGGTTTCTACAGGATGAGTGAGTGGTTGCTGTTATTTTATAACATGATAAAACGAAATATATGAGGTGAAAGAGTGAATAGGTTTTTTGATCGGCATAAAAAGACGATAATATGGGTTATGGTAATTGGGTTTTTTCTCGGCTCCGTGGGGCTGGCTGCGTTCCAGTACATGAGTCCCGGTGGAGGGTCCTCTTCAGACACTAGTTCCGAGCAGAAAGTTGCTATCGTCGTCAACGGAGACGAGGTTTCCAATTCGGAATTCCAGGACGCGTACGATAACGCAGTCGAGAGACAGAAATCGTTATACAGCCAGTTTGGCCAGGACTTTTCCCAGCTTATGGAAGGTGCAAGCGGCAAACTTTACGAATTGAGGATGAAATCGCGGACCGTGGATTCTTTAATCGAGCAAAAGTTAGTCGCTCAGGAAGCGGATAACAGGGGGATAAAACCGGACTCCGGTGAAGTCGATCAGAAATACAACGAGCAACTGGACTCAATATTAAACCAGCAGGGCTGGACGCTGGATCAATTGAAGAGAGCCCTCTCATCCCAGGGTCGAACCTTTGAAGAGTTCGAGAAGAGCGTGAAGGAAAGAGTAAGACAGCAATTAAAACAGGAAGAGCTGAGGAACCGTGTGATTGGCGAGGTTCAACCGACTGAGGAGGATTTGAAAAATTTCTATAACGAAAATATCGATCAATACGTCCAGACTCCTTCTAGAGTAAAAGCGAGCCACCTCGTGTTTGAAACGCAGAGCAAGGCAGAGACAGTTAAAAAGGAGATTGCCAAAAACCCTGATTACTTTGGGGAATACGCAAAAGAGAACGGCATCGATCCGGACCTTGGTTGGTTCGGAAAAGGGGAAAAGTCAAAAAACGTTGAGGATCTGGCTTTTTCGCTGGAAGTTGGTGAGCTTGGAGGTCCGATCGAGACCTCCGAAGGCTGGGAGTTATTGAAAGTCGAGGACAGGCAAGAGCGTAAAGTACAGGAGTTCGAGGAAGTCAAGGAGAAGTTGAGAGAGGATTATGTAAATCAGGAGAAGCAGCAACGCTACAATGACTGGTACGAAAAAGTAAAGAAAGAAGCTACTATTGAGATAAAGCTACCCGTAGTCAGAGCTTACAGAAAAGCTCAGGAGGGTTTCCAGGAAGGATTGGAAGCTTACCAGAAACTTGAGCGAGAGAACCCTTCAATTGACCCCTATATACCTTATTACATTGGTAGATTGTACGAACAGCGGATATCGTCACTGAAAGAGGAATCGGCTGAAGGAAAGGAATCCGAAGTCCAGGAAAAGATCGAGAACTACAATCAAAAAGCAATTGAAAGTTACATGGAAGTCGTCCGAGAAACAGGGAGCAGTGCAGGTGACTTACTGGGCAGGGTTGTAAAGCTTGATCCGGATAACCCGGAGGCAAACTTCTACCGGGGAAGGTACCAGGTTCAGCAGAAACAGTATTCCAGTGCTATAAGTAGTTTTGAGAAAGCCATTGAAGCTAGACCCGATTACGTGGCTGCTTACATGGAATACGGTAAGCTGCTGGTCGAGTTGCGTAATTTCGAAGAGGCGGCTGAGAAGTACAAAAAAGCCCTGGACCTGTCAGGCGATAACGTTAATATTCTGAATAACCTGGCAGAAGCTTATCTCAAGAGCAACCAGTACGAAAAAGCGAATGAAACATATAATAAGGTGCTCGAGGAGTCCTCAAACAACTTCACTGCGTTGAAGGGACTGGGTGATCTTTACCTGAAACAGGAAAATTACGGAGAGGCGGCCGATTACTATAACGACGCTCTGAGTGTTCGTGCTGACAGCGATACTTCACTCAACCTGGCCCGGACTTACTTGAACAGCGGTAAACTCGAAGACGCCAAGTCCGAACTCGATAATTTGCTTAGAGCTAACCCTTATAGCGGTGAAGGATATATGTTACTCGGTGATTACTACCGGAAGAAGGAACTTCCCGACCGGGCCCTCGAAGAGTACAGGGAAGGCCTTGCCCGAACTCAGAACCAGGATATCCGGTTAAAAATATCAGAAAAGGTAGTTGAACTTGCTCCGGAGGATACTGAAACTAGATTTACGCTGGCTCAGGCTCAGAGGGAAAAACACGTCTACGAGGCCGCGATAGACCAGTACGAGAAAATCCTGGATATCACGGAAGATACCACTGAGAAAAGGGAGGCTTACCTCGGTCTAGGTGAAGTATATTTGAAAAAAACGGATTACGGGAAAGCGAAAGAATTCTTTGAGAAAGGATTAAATATAACCGAGGATCCAGTTCAACGTGTCTCGTTTTACGAAGGACTTCTAAAAGCCGATGAAGAGCAGAACGGAGAGGATCAGTTATCCGAGATAGGGAAAGAAGCATTATTGAAGATTGCCGAGGTCAACATCAATCAGGGAAGCCAGTCGGAGGCAAAGAAGAAGCTGGAAAGGCTATCCAGGCTTGATCCTGAATACAGGGAGAGTAGGGTTCAGGAGTTACTCGGAAAGGTAAATACTTCCAGTTAGTATAATCCACTGGGTGAAAATGAGAGAATTAACTGAAAAAGTTCCTCCTCCTCCGGATGATTCGATTGAGGTCTACGTCGAACTTGAGGAGGAGGCTCTTTATTTCCTGGATGCTGTTATAGAAGGATACGACGGGATCGCTAACGTCCGGCGGGAATACAGGGAAGTTGAAGGTGACAAGGAATTTAGAATATTGACCTCTCCAGGCTGCCTTGACCAAACTTTAGAGGTGATACGGGACCTGAGACGGTTCATATTCGTGGGAAAGATCACTGTAGAGGAGGTCAAATGACCTGTAGTTCGTTTCTCGGGCGATTCTTCCCGGACGAGAGAGCGGCCACGGTGGAGGACGTCAATTACGATAAATTGGTTAATTTGGGGATAAAGGCCGTTATATTTGATCTCGACAATACAATCGCAAAATGGGGCGATGACAGTCTCGCGGAAGAAATAATTGAACTATTTGAACGGTTAACCTCCCGGGGGTTAAAAGTAGGAATTTTGAGCAACAGCAGGAGAGAAACTATCGAGGATTTCATAATTGATCTGCCATTTCCCCACCTTTTTAACGCGAACAAGCCGAGCCTGAAGGGTTTTAGGTCCATGCTGGCAGAGCTGAACGTTTCGCCGGAAGAAGCGGCTATGATTGGTGATCAGCTATTTACCGACGTTCTGGGGGCTAATCGGTTGGATATGTATACCATTCGTGTGGAACCGATAGACCCCGAAAGGGAATACAGATTTACAAAGGTAAATAGGATTGGTGAAAAGGTCCTCCTGTTCCTCCGGGAAGTCTACCGATCCCTGTGTCGGTTGAAGTAGACAGCTTCCGGAAGAGTTGCGCAGAGTTCGGCTCTCTAATCGTAAATATCTTCTCCTGAACAGGAGCTTTCCAGCCCTCCAGGCGGACATAGTTGAACTTTGCCTGAATAATTATATATTTTATTTGGTTAAACGAATGTGAAGAACTTTGCTGTAAAAGAAAGCTGGTCGTAAAGGAGAGATATGCCTCAGGAATACGAAATTGAGGTTGCTGAAGACAATGGAAAATTTTCCGTGGTAGAGGGAGCAAACCTTCTGGAAACCCTGCAGGATGAGGGATACGAAGTTCCCAGCTTATGCGGTGGCATGGGGTTATGTGGCAAGTGTATAGTAAAAGTCTTAGCGGGAGGACAGGCTCCAACTGAGTCCGATCGCCAATTTTTCTCGGATGAAGAACTCCAGGAGGGGATGAGGCTTTCCTGTAGGCTGGAAGTAGAGGATGACCTCTTACTGGCAATACCTTCTCTGGCTCAGGGTAAAAGCGAGGAAGCTACCGCAAAGTCCGAACTGGACGAGCAGATAATTGATATCGAACCCGATAGCGGAATTAAGAGAGTGCTGCTGGACCTCGAGAAACCGGGTCGGGGGGACCAGCGTGCTGATGCTACCAGAATTACGGACGAGTTTGAAGGTTGTTTCTCTCTTCCGCTGGGGATTATGAATGAATTGCCCGGTAAACTCCGGGAAAACGATTTTTCCGTAACAGTGACGGTTGACGATACGGAGGGACGTCTCCTTTCGGTTGAAGGAGGGAGAAGCCAGTACGAGTCTTACGGGATGGCTTTCGACATAGGGACTACGACCGTGGCGGGGTACGGACTTGATCTCGAGACTGGAAGGACTTTGTACGTGGATTCGGGAGAAAACCCTCAGGGGAAATTCGGAGCCGACGTTGTCTCTAGAATAAAATACGCTCGAGAGAACGAAGACGGTCTGGACCGTCTACAAAGCGAAATAATTCGGACGATAAACGAGCTCGTCCAGGGATTCGCGGACGCCAGAGATATCAAGAGAAAAGATATATATCGGGCTACCTTCGTAGGAAATAATATCATGTTGCATCTCCTCGCCGGAGTTGACCCCACTCACCTTGACCAGGCTCCCTATATCCCCGGTTTTACCGATCCACAAAGGTTCGACGCAGAAGAGCTGGGAATAAAAATTAATCCCAGAGGTAAGCTAGTTCTATTACCGTCGCTGGCGGGTTATGTCGGGGCCGACGTTATGGGTGGTATATTACAGACGGAGATGCATAAGTCGGATGGGTTGAACCTTCTGGTCGACATAGGTACCAACGGGGAGATGGCTCTGGGTAATCAAGATAAGATGTATGCCGCTTCGACGGCGGCGGGACCGGCATTCGAAGGGGCCAATATCGAGCAGGGAATGACGGCCAGAGCGGGTGCGATTTCCCACGTCTCAATCGACGACGAGGGTAATCTGGAACTGGAAGTAATAAAGGATAAAAGGCCGATTGGTCTCTGTGGCTCGGGCATAGTGGATACGGTGGGTGAACTTATTAAAGCTGGACTCATAGGTGAAAAAGGTGCTATAGTTTCGGGGAAATCAGCCCTTCCCAGACCGACTATCAATCCACTGGGCAATAGATTGATAGATATGGATGGAGAGAAGGCGTTCTGGCTCCACGTCGACAATAATCCCGTTTTCGTAACACAACAGGACGTGCGGGAGGTTCAGCTGGCGAAAGGGGCGATTAAGGCAGGAATAGAAATTTTGCTGGAAGAGTTTGGTGCGACCGCGGGAGATATAGATCGAGTCTACCTGGCGGGTGCCTTTGGCAATTACCTCAGGAAGGAAAACATAATGCGAATCGGGGTACTGCCCCGGATTGACCTCGATAAGATCGTTTCGGTGGGTAACGCTGCCGGTCAGGGCGCAAAGCTGGCCCTGATAAACCGTGGTAAAATGGAAGAAGTGAACCGGATAGCCCGGAGCGTCGAGTACATCGAACTTTCGTTCCGGCAGGACTTTACTGAAAAGTTCATGTCGGCGATGAGTTTTCCTGAAGCGGAGGAGTAATCTCCGGCGGGTTTTCATGGGCTGGAGGGAGTTAGGCATGGTTTGGCCCTGTACGTTCGCTGTAGTTGAAGTTATTCCCGAAATTTAAAATATATTCGGAAGTCCGGAGGGGCGGGGGAGGTTTTAAATCCAGCTGGTACCTGAAAGTTTTTTTCGAGATTGAGGCACTGCTTTCCCCATGGGGACTAATTTTCCTTGAGTTAAAGGGTAAAACAAGCTACCATTAGTCAAATGTGCCGGGGTGAGTGGTTTTGTTGTGACTGCCAATTTATTTTCTTTGTTAATTATTTGTCTGAAGCTAACGATTTGAGAACTTTCCCGTATCGAAAACTAGGAGAAAAATATGAGTGAAATAAAGACCACCTATATCGAAGAAGAGATGGAAGAATCATACATAAATTACGCGATGAGCGTAATTCGGGGGAGAGCAATACCCGACGTAAGGGATGGGTTAAAACCGGCTCAGCGAAGAATTCTCTACGGTCTGAACGAACTGGGCCTGACCTCGGATGGGCCCCATAAGAAGTCTGCCCGGATAGTGGGAGAAGTTCTGGGTAAATACCATCCTCATGGTGACGTCGCCGTCTACGATACCATGGTTAACATGGCCCAGGAGTTTTCCTTTCGGTATCCTCTGATCGACGGCCAGGGAAATTTTGGCTCGATCGACGGGGATAGCCAAGCTGCGATGCGATATACTGAGGCTCGTCTTTCACCGATCAGCGAAACTTTTCTGGAGGAGCTGGACGAGGATACGGTCGACTTTATTCCCAACTTCGACGATTCTCTGGAGGAACCGACGATCCTGCCTGCTAAAGTTCCGGGCCTGTTGTTAAACGGGTCCTGGGGTATATCCGTCGGTATGACTACGAAGGTTCCCCCTCATAACCTGACCGAACTTATCGAAGGGTTGATCTATCTTATCGATAACCCCGAAGCTTCGCTCGAAGAAATTATGAAATACATCAAAGGACCGGACTTCCCCACCGGCGCGATCGTACTGGGAAGAGAGGGTATCAAGGAAGCTTACCGGACCGGAAAGGGTCGAATTCGAATGAGGGCGAAAACGGAACTCGAGGGGGATAACATAATAATCACGGAGATCCCCTTTCAGATAAAGAAATCAACGATAATAGAACGGATCGCCGATAAGGCTAAAGATGGAACGATAGAGGGGATCACTGACGTCAGGGACGAATCCGACAGGGAAGGACTGCGAATAGTTATAAAGTTAAAACGGGGTACGGAGCCAAAGATAGTGCTCAACAGGTTGTTCAAATATACTCCTCTGGAGAAAACCTACGGCGCCAATACAACAGTAATTGTAGACGGAAACCCGAGGAGACTGTCACTTAAAGAAATACTCAACGCGTTCATCGACTTTAGGCGATCGGTCGTAGAGAGAAGGACCCAGTACAGGTTGGATAAGGCAGAAAGTAGAGCCCATATCCTGGAGGGATTACAGGTAGCTCTCGACAGTACGGATATGGTAATTAAGCTAATCAGGGAAGCGGAGACAAGGGACCAGGCCCGGCAGAACTTGATAGAGAGGTTTTCGTTCTCCAAAGACCAGGCTAACGCCATATTAAAAATGCAGCTGGGCCGATTAACCAGCCTGGAGCGGGAAAAGGTAGACGAGGAGCTGGAAGAAAAACGCGAGTACATCGATAAATACAGGGAGATACTGTCTTCTACACTCAAACTGAACGAGATCATTAAAGGTGAATTGAGAGATATAAAGGAAGAGTTCGGGGACGAGAGACGGACACTAATAACGGAAAAAGTGGAAGAAGTGGACGCGGATAAGTTAATACCGGACGAAGAGCTCGTGGTTCAAGTAACCGAGAATGGCTACATAAATGCCCCGAAGAGGAGCGGTTACAAGACGCAGAACCGCGGAGGTAAGGGAGTAATATGCATGGATCTTGAGGAGGATGACCGGTTGACAGTAGCCGCCGCCAGTAATTCCCGGAACGAAACTCTCCTCTTGACCGACGAGGAAATGATATACAAGGTGAAGACATACAAGTTTCCCTCGTCCCGCCGGGACTCTCGGGGAGAGAGACTGCGAGATATTATCGACCTGAAAGAGGATGAAGTAGTTAAATCTGTTTTAAACGTAAAAGCCGACGAACTGGACGGAGACGGTTATTGTTTGATGGCTACAAAGGGTGGTTACGTGGTCAAGAATCCGATTAGCGACTTCTCCTCGGCCCATATAAGTGGAATACATAGCATGAATGCCGAGACCGGGGATACTATCTGCTCGGTCGGATTGAGTCACGGGAAAGGAGAGATAATTATGTCTACCCGGGAGGGTCAGGTAATTCGTTTCCCCGAAGGGGAACTCAGGACGACTCAGAGACCGTCTAAAGGAGTCAGGGGCATGACCATGTCACCGGGCGATCAAGTAGTCAGTCTGGAAGCTGTGAGTCAAAAGAACCTGGATAGGGATCCGTTACTGCTCTTTGTAACCGAACAGGGTAAGGGCAAGAAGGTACCCCTTTCAGAGTTCAATTCCCAGAAGAGGTCGGGAAAAGGTAACCTGGGAATCAAACTGGCCGAAGAAGATGGGTTGAAGGACCTAAAACTTCTGGAACGGGGTGAAGAGATCCTGTTATGCAGCGAGCGAGGGAAGGCCGTTAGGTTGAGTATCGACGATATTAGTCAGTTTCAGCGGTACGCTAAGGGTGTAAAGCTGATGGATTTAGAAGAATTTGATCGGGTTTCGACCGCGACCGTGATCTAACGGAGGTTTTATCGAGATGGTTGATAATTTTAAGGACGAGATAACTAAGATCAAAACCGGGACTGCTGATTTGATTCCCGAGGATGAACTGGCGGACAAACTGAAACTAGCCGAAGAGGAAGATCGCCCGCTCAGGGTTAAACTCGGTGTAGACCCGTCCTCACCGGATCTTACCCTCGGACACGCCGTGGTACTCAGGAAATTGAGACAACTTCAGGACCTTGGACACCAGGCTGTAATGGTAGTGGGGGACTTTACTAGACGAATTGGTGATCCATCAGGACGTTCCGAGACCCGGGAGATAATGGGTGCCAAGGAAATAGAGGAAAACATGAAGGATTACGAGAGACAGGTCTTCAGAATCCTTGACCCGGAAAGAACCGAGTTTAGATATAATTCTGAGTGGCTTGGAAAACTCACTTTTGAGGATATAATCGAACTGACGTCGAAATATACTGTCGCCCGAATGCTGGAACGGGATGATTTCTCTACCAGATACGCAAACAACCAGCCGATCTCAATTCTGGAATTTATATATCCGCTGGCCCAGGCTTACGACTCGGTGGCGGTTGATGCTGACATAGAAATCGGAGGGGCCGATCAACGATTTAACCTTATAGTCGGTAGGCACATTCAGCGGGAATTCGATCAGGATCCTCAAATAGTGCTGACTGTTCCCCTGCTTACCGGGACTGACGGAACGGACGCGATGAGCCAGACGAGAGGGAACTACATCGGGATAAATGAAGCACCGGAAACCATTTACGGGAAGATTATGTCCATTACTGACGAGACGATGCCGGAGTATTTTGAACTCCTGACGGATTTATCGCTGGATGAGGTGGAAGATCTTCATCCTAAGGATCAGAAAAAAGAGCTGGCCTACGAGATCGTCAGCAATATCTACTCCGAGGTCGAGGCGAACCATGCGGAAGAGGAATTTGAGACGGTATTTGAGCAGAATGGAAAACCGGAGGAACTCAAGGAAGTAAGGGTGCCCGCTGACCGAATCAAAGAAGACGGAACTGTCTGGATTCTGGATCTTCTCGAGGTTTCTGGTTTTGTATCCAGTCGCTCAGAAGCCCGGAGGCTTATAGATCAAGGGGGAGTCAGGCTGGACGACGAGAGAGTAACGGAAGTTGATTTTGATCCCCTTCTGGAAGAAGACAGAATCCTCCAGGTAGGTAAGAAGAAATTTGCCAGGCTTGTTCCTGAGAGGGCGTAGTACTGGATTATTGCATTTATAACGGGTGATTGAAATGGCCGATTGTGTATTTTGTGACATCGTTAGTGGGGAAATTGATGCCCACGTAGTCTTTGAAAACGATCACGCGCTGGCTTTTTTGGATGCAAATCCCATAGTAGATGGACATACGGTAATAGTACCAAAGAAACACCTTGAAAGATTCTCCGAAATGCCCCGGGAATTTATAGGGGGAACCTTTTACGCTGTTCGCGAGGTCAATCGGGCGATTTTAACGGGACTCGATGCCGAAGGAACTAACGTCGGGTTAAATGACGGTGAGGCGGCGGGACAGGCAATTCCCCATACTCACGTTCACGTAATCCCGAGGTATTCCGACGATGGTGGGGGATCACTCCACTCCATCGTTAGTGGCGAAGCTGGTGAAGACCTCAAAAAGATGGCAGAACAGCTGAAGTCGGTGATTTAGGCTTACAAGCTGGATGCGGTTATTCCGTAATTTCGGGTAACTCATCCCCAGTAATATATCATATCCGCTGCCTCTGACCTGGCTGTCGGGATTTTTCTTGCGTTAAAATTTTTCGATTTAGTCAGGGGAATGTACAGCATGCATTACCCGGACCAGGCAATCAAGTGTGGCGGTGGAGAAAGGACTAAAAAGCATGACTGATAAACAGTTTGACGAGCGGGTAGACAGAACGGGCACGAATTCGGTCAAGTGGGATTATAGGGACGAAATATTTGGCAGAAGTGACGTTTTGCCCATGTGGGTTGCTGATTCGGATTGGCCTACTTCTGGACAGGTTATTGATGCTATTGTTGAACGGGCCAAGCACGGGGTATTCGGTTATACCAAACCGGGTGAAGAGACGGACGAGCTCGTGGTAAACTGGTGGAAAAAGAGATATGGCTGGGAGGTAGACCCCTCCTGGATTGTATATACGAATGGGGTAGTCCCTGCGCTAAGCATGGTGATTGAGAGCTTTGTTCGACCGGGAGAGGGTGTAGTTCTCCAGCCTCCGGTCTATTATCCGTTTTTTACGTCCGTAGAGCGCGGGGGAAGCCAGATCCTGTCCAACGAACTGAAGATGGAGAACGGCAGGTACAGAATGGACCACGATAACCTGCGCGAGTTATGTAATGACAGTGATGGATCAATTCCAGCAAGCCCGCCTCCCACGATGATGGTTCTTTGTAACCCACATAATCCCGTAGGCCGAGTATGGACGAAAAAAGAACTGGAACGACTGGCCGATATTTGCCTTGAAAAAGATGTTATGATGGTTTCGGATGACATCCATTCGGAGTTTATATACGAAGGACACAATTATACCCCGATTGCCTCCCTTTCCGAGGAAGTGGCTAAGCATTCAATTACTCTGACCTCTCCCAGCAAGGCGTTCAATACGGCAGGACTGCCGGCATCGGTAGCTATAATTCCGGATGAAACCATACGTAGTAGGTTCAAAGTAGCCCAAAATAAAGTATTAAAAAATCCGAGCGTATTTGGGTTAGAAGCATTGATGGCTGCTTATCGAGATGGAGAGAAGTGGCTGAACGCTCAAATTGCCTACCTCCAGGAAAATATGGAATTTAGCTATGGCTTCGCCAAGGAGAAGATCCCCCTGGTGAATCCTGTTAAACCAGAGGGGACGATCCTGCTATGGCTTGATTTTCGACCTCTGGGCCTTGAAAAAGAAGAGCTCGAGGATCTGATGGTAAACAAAGCCAGGGTGGGGCTGGATTTTGGCCACTGGTTTGGGCCTGGAGGAGAAGGTTTTGTAAGGCTCAACTTTGCCTGCCCTAGAAGTACATTAGAAGAAGGTTTGGAAAGGATTTCCCGGGCGGTAAAGTCGAAGACCTGATGACTTTTAATAATGTTAATAAGTAATTCTCTCCAGAACTTAAATACTTCCTTTTGCATTCGTTCTTCTCAGGCAATTAGAAAGTTCTTTTCTTGAGAAAGTCAACTCAGTCTAACGGGTCGTACCGGAATTCTTCAATTACCTCTTGGTAGTCCGTTGACTCAATACTTCGTCATTGACTGAAAGCGAAACTTAATTTCACCTAAGTCGTGCGATTCTCTCCCTTAAGACCAACTCCTAACTCAGCTTGTAAGGAAATATCCCTACTATTTGAGAAACTTATTTATCTTCACCAATTGGGTGATATCTAAAGTGGCAAATCAAGTCGCTCTCCGGTAACTTTCAACCAGCACCCAGATGAGCTCCGGAACCTACCT
>JAGXLB010000265.1 GCA_018334915.1 Candidatus Bipolaricaulota bacterium | reverse complement strand
ATAGAAGGAGGGGAGGCCTAACTACAGCCAACCAGCTCCACTAAGACAGCCACACTAAGAAGAGGGAGGAGAAATCCTCCCTCTTTTTGTTTTCGATTAAGTTCTTGGTAGTTTGCTGGTTGATCTTTCCAATGCCGGGAGCTCAGGTACCCTTTCTGTCAGGTTTGTAAAGTCAATTTCCCCGCCCTTCCGGACGGGGCTTATAACAAAACTATTTCAAACAAAAAGCTACCTTCTTCGAAAACCCGAGACACAGCACCCACTTTAGTATTGACCACGAAAGGGGATAGATAATTACAGCTGGAGTTTTTTCGCTGTAATTTAAATCCATAACCGCTCGGAGATACTAAAGTGGGTGCTGGACAGAAATTAGCCGATTCATCCCCAGGGCAAGCACTGGGGCATTCTCGTCAATTTCAGTAATTTTAGCAACCGGGTCTTATTACATTCTCCGGCAGTCCTGCCTATTCTTCTACCCTCAGGGGCACTTCCTGCTACGATAGTGGAAATAGCAGCTCGAGCTCCCACCCTCGGGCGATTGTTTGCAGGCAACATTCCGGTCCGGCAATGGGAGTCGGACCTGCTAGGTAAGGCGAAGATTCATAGCAGCGCGGGCTCCCATTGCCCGCGCGGTTGGTGAGCACCCCCAACATTCCGTAAAAACGTGGGAGCCCTTTTAGGGATGCTAGTTTGTCAATCCTAATCTCCAACTCTTTAGTTTGACAGTCAATATCTGATGTTTATAATAACATAATAGCCAGGATGTCTTTTATCTACCGACTTACCTGGAAACATAAAAGGGGGTTCAATGATGCCTATTTTGGATCACAATAAAATACTTTACCTTTCTATTTCGAGCTTTTTGGTTGTTTTGCTTTTGACAGGTTCTTTTTTCGCTCCTTCAGCCCACGGAGACGAACTCACCGGAAGCTGGGAAAACGATATCTATTTATCTCCATCCAATGGTGGAAACTTAATTGACGCCAATAAACCACTCTCCACTCTGAGCGTAAGTTACTCCACTGGGGGAATTACTTACTCCAGCAATTCAGTATTTTACAGAGACAAATATGCCAGCCAGAGCTTCGAAGCCGGTTTGCAGGTAGGAATACTGGACTTGAGCTCAACCGCGTCCTTCAATCCTGGGGAAACCCGGCTGGATTACTGGCTTAACGAAGCATCGTTCTCGCTGGCGGGGGCCTGGTTCGATACCACTTTCCTGCTCCAGCACTCGGATGACAGTTACGGGGCGGGAGCAGAAGTTGGCGTCTCCGGCAACCTGGCCGAAGGCGTAAGCGCCGACTTCACCTCCCGGTTCGGCATGAAGGAAAGCGAAGTCGAGCTGCTGGGACTGAAAGCGGGTAGCGGGTACAACCTGGTTACGTCCCAAGGAGCTTACGGTCCTTCACAGCTACAGTATGTCAATTCCGAATTTCAGATTACCGGAATGATGCTGGACTGCTGCGAATACGACGTCACCACGAAATTCAGCGAGGCGAACGGATTCGAGAAAACTGAATTCGAATTCGCCATCGAAGGGGAAGAGAATCCCATTGGCTTTGAGGTCGACCTCAAGTTCACCGCTCAGACCAAGTCCGTCGTGCTCGATCCCAGTATAGTCACAGAATGGGGTTGCTTTGACGTTTACACCAATATAACCACGCCCAGCGTCAACAATAAACTTGGCAATAACTCCACTACGGCCGATACGTTGACCGGCTTCCAGGTCAAGGGTTTTGGGCTCTCAAATGTTTCTCTTGGGCACGTGACCTTTTCCAGCCTAACCGCGCTGGAGGGGAACCTCTATAAATCCAAAAATGTATACAACATTGACCTGAGGGCGGACGATTATTTACTTCAGCCATCACAGGAATACGCCTTCATTTTTGATGAAACCGATTACGACCAGGTTTTCTCCCTCTACAAATCCGGAAAGGATTTCAACCTGACCTTCGGTGCCGATTTCTACTTCGACATGAGCGGGGACGCAACGGGAACGGATACCCTGTTTGATAACGCCCTGGTTACAGGGGATGGGGATTACAAGTTGAGCGACCAGTTTAGCATGGGTGCGGGATTTGCGATAAAGCCGGAAAGCCTGGAAACAATTCGGTTGAGTTTCGACTACTCGTTCTAAATATTAAATAATAAAATATCCGAGCCCTTATCCTCCAACAGGGCAAGATAGATAACACGGGGAAGAGTTGGTGTCTCTCTTATACCGATTCTTCCCCGCCCTATCGTGCTTTCCACCGCTAGCAATTTTTTTAACTTGTAATAAGTTATTTTCTTGACAAATAGGCTAGTGTTTGTTATTTTAATGTTTGTAAGTAATTTAAATTTAATTCAGTTCTTATCTATTGTTAAGCACAGCTCCTTGAAAAAGGCACACCTCTCCGAAAGGGAGGTTCGCAAAGCTTTGGGTCCACCAAAATGGACCGCCGAGCTGCCAGGGCTGACCTAAACCATCACGGAGGAGGAGTCAGTCTTGGCCAACTCATCAGTTTGCCCTTACGTTCAATTTTTCTTTAAATTCTCAACTATCGTCGGTTTTGTAGATCGTTTTTTTGTCCATCTTTTTCCATCGTTCCCCCTGGTTACTGAGGGGGACGGCGTCCTTTTTAGGTTTCTCCCTACCGGACTATCCCTTTTCGGGTCGAGGGGAGGTGTATAACCAATGCAGGCGACTATTTACTACCAGGAAGAAGACGAGTACCTTATGGACAAGGTCGAACAGAAGGCGGAACGGGAAAGAAGGTCCAGATCTGCGGTGATACTTTCCATAATCGAGTCCTACTTCGAGGCAGAAAAGAAAATAGGAGAGATATTGCGTGATTTGGATGCCGCCTCCACTGACCAGATAGAGGAGAGCCTCGAAGAGCAGCAGGAAGACAGGAATAAAGAAAAGCTGGGCCGGATCCTGCTGGACAAAGGCTACGTCCGGGAAGTAGACCTGGACAAGGCATTGGCCATCCAGGACCGAACGAGCGAAGAACTAAAAAGACAAGAATTGTAAGTATTTGACGGAGGCAATCAATTTAAACTAGTTATCAACATGATGTAACCGCACCGTCCTGAAAAGGGCATTTCTTCCGAAAGGGAGGCACGCAAAGCTTAGGGTCCACCCACATGGACCGCCGAGCTGCCGGGACGAGACCGCGAGGAGGTAGACTCCTTCCAGGTTAAGGAGGTAAACCGGTGGTTCGGAGTAGCACAGCCAACAAACTAAGTTCAATTAACCAGATAGATCATTCCAACTGTATCTACAACCCAACCCGGACCACTGAAACAGACA
>JAGXLB010000264.1 GCA_018334915.1 Candidatus Bipolaricaulota bacterium | reverse complement strand
TGGTGGAGTGGAACGAGGAAGGGGAACCGATACGTATGGTAGGGACCCACCAGGATATAACGGATAGAAGGGAGGTAGAAGAAGAGCTCCAGGAAGAGCGGGATAAGTTGAAAAAGCTCCACGATGCAGTAGACCAATTTCAGCAGTGCCAGACTGAAAAAGACCTCTGCAAAACTGCCACCGCCGCGACCGAGGGCATTCTCGGGTTCGACTGGTGTGCCTTCTATTGTCTGGAAGGGGATCAACTAGTTCCCCATGCAGCTGCCGAAGGTGTAAACCCAGAGGAACTGCCCACTCATCACATAACCGAAGGTTTGGCTGGGGCCACCTATAAGAGAAGGGAAACTCTAGCCGGTGAGGATCTGAGGAAAGACGACAGGGCCTCCATTTCCGAAGATGCGGAACTTCGAAGTTATATGAGCGTGCCCATCGGGGAGGTAGGAGTATTCCAGGCCGCCTCGAAGCGCAAGGGTGCCTTCAACCAGACCGATATCGAATTGGCGGAGATACTTGCGGGCCACTTGAGCGAGGAGGTCAAACGAATTCGACTGGAGGAAGAACTAAAAGAGCAGGCAATCCGGGACCCGTTAACCGAGCTCTACAACCGCCGCTATTTCAACGAGACTTTAAGCAAGGAGGTAGAAAGGTCCGAAAGGTACTCCAGGCCCATTGCCTTTCTAATGATCGATGTAAATCGGTTCAAAGAGATCAACGACCGTTACTCCCACCAAACAGGGGATGAGGTATTAAAGGAAGTGGCGAAGCTACTCAAGGATAATATCCGAGAAGCCGATACCGTGGTCAGGTACGGAGGCGATGAATTCTTGATCATGCTTCCGGAAACGGACGGCGAATCCAGCTACACAGTTACCCGATTAAGAGAAAAACTGAAGGAATGGAACCGGAACTCTGACCTTCTCGACTTTACTTTAACCCTGGCA
Organism: Candidatus Bipolaricaulota bacterium; assembly: GCA_018334915.1. GTDB lineage: Bacteria > Bipolaricaulota > Bipolaricaulia > M55B111 > M55B111 > JAGXLP01. The sequence goes on along the minus strand of JAGXLB010000264.1, from coordinate 2,356 downwards.
ATAGGTAGTGCCCACTGGAGCCCGGAACAGGACAGTGACGTGGAGGAAGCACTAAAAGAAGCAGACCAGAAGATGTACGAGGACAAAAGGGAGGCAAACAACGGCGGGTGAGCGGCGGCATGCTCTGCAACATTTATACCTAGAACGTTGCATTGAAACTGTTAGGATGTTTTTAGCATCCGTGGCGGTTTGTTAAAAATATCCTCTGTAACTCTTTTTGCGGAAGATACAAGTTTCAGGATGGAGGTTTTCCTGCATCGGTTGTTAAAGTACTGCATTACCTGGGGGGTAACAATTTCCTTCTCTACCCCGAACTTCTGCGCTTTGTACTGTTTATTTAGGTAAACTCAGTTAATCAACCAATTTGAACTCGAACGGAATGTACTTTATTAGCGGCCGGATTTACTTAGCATAAATACTCAACTGCGCGCCTTGGTATTGACCACTCCTTACTCATAGACAGTGTCTCGTAAAATAGGCATCTCTAAATAGGGAGGGTGATATACCTTCTGGGTACGTCCCCTTTATCTATACGGGGACTTACCTCCCTATGATCCGAAGGATTGGAAACCGTTGTTCACCAAAATTAGCCGAGGAAGCCCCAGGGCTTGCCCTGGGGAGGAATCGGCTGGTTTTTGTCCAGCAGTCAATCGAGCACTATTCTTCTATTTTTACCAGAATGTGAGATTAACGTTTAGATTGCCTGCATGCTTTCTCAAGGATTCTGTCCTCGATTGACTGCTGGGTCTTCTTTTGTAAAAGACCAAAAATAGTAGTTAAAGACTGCTTTTCTACAAGCCCCGTCCCTTGGGGCGGGGTTCTTGACTTGATATATTTGGATATACAATGTATAATTAGTTGTAGATAAAAATTAGTTTTAGATAGAATCTTTTATAGATTAGTGAGGCTCCAAAACTAGATCGTAATATGGGGTCTCATCGGATTCGTTCACAAACAATAAGCATCTACTAAAGGCAAACCCTCTGAAAGGAGGGGGCGCAAAGTTTCGGCCTTCGGGAAATACTTAAAGGCAAACTTACCGCAAGGTAGGGACGCAAAGCCACGGACCCTTCGGGGCAGCCTGGTTACCGTAACTCCCGGTGGTGGGCGAACTACTAGATGCCCTTGTACCATCGGAGGTGCTTGTTGTGAGAAAATTAACTTTTTTTAGAAATTTACTGCTACTCGCTTTAACCCTTGGGATAGTCGCATTACCCTTCGGGGCTTATTCCCAGGTAGGAGACCCGGCCCCTGTCGACGACACCACTATAGTCAACTGGACTATTGGTGGGTGTTGGGTCGACTTTTCGGTTCACGCTGACGTCGATCTAGGTGTAACGACCGGTACAGATGAGGTGCTTGAAGAGACCGGCAACCAGATGACCGTAAAGACTAACTGTAGGGGCGTCGATGTTGAGGTAGAAGCAGTAGAGGCGGGCACTAGCACTCCTGCCGGTTTTACCGGTAACCTCCTGGAAGACTTTGAGTGGAGGGCAGAGACTAGTAGTGCTGTCTTTACCCTTGATGGGAGCGCGGGTAGTTACGGTAACTTCACCAGCTTTGGTAGTGGTAGTTCACAGCTTGTGGGTTCTACCCCCAACGCGGCTAACTTTACCTTCACAACCGACTACAGATATACGACCGATTTTGAAGACGTTCCTGGAAACTACCAGGTAGAACTGATGTACACGGTTTCTGCTAATTAATAAGGAGACTCCATCTATCAATTACGGCCGGGCGGAGACGGGCGAGATAATCGCCCGATCGCTTTCTTTTTTCAACCCGGTAATGCTAACTTGGACCGAAGGCTGAAGGTCCTTTTGAGTTTTGACCAATTCTATTCCTCCGGGTTTCTATTGGCCCCTTCTTGTAACACCCTCCCCTAGAATGTTACATGAAAGATCAATCCTGACCAATTTATCTTACCTTTTAACCCGCTGGTAGTGCTTATATAAACGAAAATACTGACAAAATAGGCCAATTTGACAGCAAATTGCAGGTATTGCGTAACCTATATAGGCTTAAAACTTTGGCTTCAGTTTGTTAACCCGTTAAACAATTATCTGTAGTATTGTTCAAAAAAGTAAAAGTTCTATTATTTTTAACAAAAGCTACAATCAGTGAAATTACTAGTCTCAAACCACCTATACCCAGAGCCTTATTAAGGTGGATTTACCCCAATTCATTTCTAACTAAAAAAACCACGATGAACATCTTGACAAAACCTCTCGAATGGTATATCAATTTATTGGTAAACCAAAATAAGCCGGAGTTGTTATTGATGAAGTTCGACAAGGTTGAGCAGGAAAAGAAGACCTACATCAAAGTTTCCGAGCAGATAATTGGAAAGATTTTG
>JAGXLB010000069.1 GCA_018334915.1 Candidatus Bipolaricaulota bacterium | reverse complement strand
TCCCCTCCAGGGTTTTAGACCCAGGGTCAGGGCCCCGGCACCTGCAAGGGTTCCGGCAGTCCACTTCAGGAACTTTCTTCTCGTAAGGTCAGTGTTTTCTGATGTGGTCATTTTAGTGTTTTCCTCCAGAGTAATCGTTGAACAGCATTATTCAGCGTTATTCTAATGAGTAATAATCAACTCTATCGTAATGGAAGAGTGCTTGTTATTTCAATATCTAAAGTTCTCCCGGTCTGTTTGCGTAACCCGGCTTAAATCGATTATTTTCCAGAACTTTCGCTTGACAAATCCTGCTAACGATATATAATAAATATGAGTGTTAGCGAAGTGATTGCTTACCCGCGAGTTTTGTGTGGCTTGTAAATTTACTTCAGATTCCTTTCATAAAAGATTAAACTCTACCAAAAGGCAGTTATTTCTTGAATTTAAAATAATATCTCAAACAGTAAATATTTATCTAGTCAGAATAATAAGCTACGGAGGTGGACATGGCAAATAGGAAATTAAAAGACGATAACGAGAAGAATCCTATCAGAAGGTATTTTGACGAAGTAGGTAACGAAGCGTTGCTAACAAGGGAAGAAGAGGTAGAACTTGCAAAAAGAATTGAGCAGGATGATGAACAAGCAAGAGAAAAACTTGCCTCTTCAAACCTTAGATTAGTTATCAGTATTGCCAAAAAATATCGGAATTATGGTTTGCCTTTCCTCGACTTGATTCAGGAAGGAAATTTGGGCCTGATGAAGGCTATCGAGAAATTTGACTGGAGGAAAGGTTATAAGTTTAGTACCTATGCCACCTGGTGGATCAGACAGGCAATATTGAAGGCATTAACGAACAGGTCACGGACAGTCAGGGTGCCGGCCCACATGAAGGAGTTGAGCCGGAAGATAGATAGGGTAGAAGAAGAATACATTCAGGAACACGGGACTGAACCTCCGATCGACAAAGTTGCCGACGACCTGGACGTAACTGTTGAAAAAGTCCGAAGGGCAAAAAAGGCAGCTCAGACTACGGTTTCACTTGATAAACCTCTGGGGGAGGAGTCCAGCGATAGCGGAGTCCTGGGAGATATATTTGCCGACGATAACCTTCCGACACCAGAACAGGAGACCTTCGATTCCCTATTGAAGGGTAGATTGAAAGGCCTGTTGAACAAGGAATTGACGGACAGAGAAAAACATATACTTAAGCTTAGATACGGACTTGAAGATTATAAAACGAGAACTCTGGAAGAGGTGGGTGAAGTGTTTGATATAAGCAGAGAGCGAGTAAGGCAGCTCCAGAACAGAGCCATCGAAAAACTCCAGAGACCTGAAATTAAGGAAGAACTTGGAAGATATAAAAAACTCAGCGAAGAGGAATGACAAATTTATTACTCACTGAAAGACCTGATTTTGGGGAATACCCTGAATCAGGTCTTTTTTATTTTGAACCTCTCTTTATTATAGATGAGCAAAACTAAAATAGTTGCAACATTCGGTCCAGCCTCTCGTTCACTTTCGGTGATCGAATCAATGGTGGTAGAGGGAGTAAACTGTGCTCGCCTTAACCTCTCCCATGGCACCAGAGCCGAACATTCCGAACTGATTGCCAACCTACAGAAAGTAAGAAATGAAAAAAACCTTCCTCTTTCGATTATTGCAGATACAAAGGGTCCCGAAGTCAGGATAAGACCGGCTGATGGCGGAGAGGTCCATTTGAGTGAAGGTAACAGAGTTCTTTTGACCACCGGACAATCCGGCGAAAAGAATGGTTTTATAGCGGATTACGAAGACATACGGGAGTTTCTGGGTAAGGGTGACGAGTTAATCGTCGGAGATGGTAACCTCTCATTGACCGTCGAATCCATTTCCAAAAGTGGTGTTGAGTGCAGAGCGATGAGTTCCGGTGTAATCTCCGGCAGGCAGAGAATAACAGTGCCGGGTATCAGTTTTCCTTTGCCTCCAATTACCGAGCGGGACAAAGAAGATATAAAGTTTGCCGTCTCTGAAGGTGTCGACTGGCTTGCTTTATCCTTTGTAAAAGGTGGAGAAGAGATAAAGCAGGCAAAGGAAATGGCCAGAGACGTGGCCAATAGGGTCGTTCCTGTAATTGCTAAAATTGAGACCGCGGAGGCTGTGGAAAATATCGAAGAAATCGCCCGAGTGGCAGACGGGTTGATGGTGGCCAGGGGGGACCTGGCCATGGCCCTGGGTATGGAAGAGGTTCCTTTTCTTCAGAAAAGAATTATTCGCCTGGCCAACAATATGGCAAAGCCCGTAGTTACAGCTACTCAGATGCTTGAGACGATGATTGATGCCCCCACGCCGACGAGGGCAGAGGTTACGGACGTAGCCAACGCAGTACTGGACGGCACTGATGCGGTTATGCTTTCCGGAGAGACGGCAATAGGGTCCTATCCCGCAAAAACCGTGTCCACGATGAGAAAAATAGCAAAAAAAGCCGAAGACAATTTTTTTCCGACTGATAATCTGGCAAGCGAGCTCGACGGGAAGAAAAGCGAAACTGCTCCGGAGATAGGCCGAGCCTCCTGTTCTATGGCCGAGCGATTAGGGGCCAGGGCAATAATAACCTCAACCAGGTCGGGATATACAGCTAGGTTGATAGCCCGGTTCCGCCCCGAGGTACAAATTATTGCGGTTACTCCCTCCGAGGCAGTTTACAATCAGTTAGCGCTGGTCTGGGGTGTAAAACCAATCCGGATGGAGACAACCCGAAATACCGATCAGATGATAGAAAAATCCATTTACTCTGCCAGGGAAGAGGGTTACGTTGATAAGGGCGATCTGGTCGTAGTTACCGCCGGCGTGCCGTTTTCCGTAGAAGGGACCACGAACCTAATCAAGGTAGAACAGGTGGGTTAATTCCCTGGCGATCGGCTCGTAGGATTGTAGAAACTGGCGTAACCTTTGTGAAAATTTAATTTTACCTTTCCGAGAGGGCCGTTTCTCTGCTTTCCGATAATTATTTCTGTTGGGCTAACCGTGGAATCGCTGCTGTTCTCTTCTTCATCTCCATAGTAGTCTTCCCTGTAAATAAAGGTTACTACGTCGCTATCCTGTTCGATTGCTCCGCTTTCCCTGAGGTCCGAGAGCCGTGGACGCTTTTTCTCCCTTCGCTCGACGGAACGATTTAACTGAGATAGGGCAACCACCGGTATCCGGAGCTCCCGGGCTATTCCTTTAAGTGACCGGGATATATGAGCGATCTCCTGTTCCCTGGTGTTAGCGTTTTGCTTCCCCTCAATCAGTTGAAGGTAATCTACTACGAGCATATTTATGTCGTGTTCGGCTTTCATCCTTCGGGCTTTCGCTTTTACGTCCAGTATAGCGTTGCCGGGCAGGTCGTCAATGACAATCGTGCTCTCCTGAAGTTTGCCGGCCGCGGTCGCTATATCCCTCCACTTGCTTGATGGAACGAACCCACCCCGTAGCTGATGCAGGTTCACCCGTCCTTCCCCGCATAACAATCGCTCCAGGAGCTGTTCTTTCGTCATCTCCAGGGAGAACAGACCTACGCCTGCTTCTTCTTTCAGGGCAATATTCCGAACCAGCGAAAGCGCGAAACTGGTTTTTCCCGTACCCGGCCTTCCGGCTACGACTATAAGTTGACCGTCCTGGAAGCCAGAAGTCATTTCGTCCAGCTTGGGAAAACCCGTGGATAGTCCACTGATTGTCTGCTGGCTCGGGTCGTGGTGGAGCTCTTCAAGCTCGTCGAAGTGATCGCGCAGGAAGTCGCTCAACAGGTGGAAATCATCTACGGTTTCCTGACGGGAGATTTCGAATACTATTTCCTCGGCTCTATCCAGGACGTCCTTTAATTCCTGTTCGGTCTCGTATCCCAGCTCGCTAATTCTTCTTCCCCCGTTAATTAGCGCTCTCATAAGAGCTTTTTCCCTGAGAATTTCCGTATAGTGTTCAAGATTTGCCGTAGTTACTACCTTGTCCAGGAGATCAGCAAGATAACCTCTCCCCTGAATCTCCTCCAGTTGATCTTTTTCCTTCAGACGGTTGGTGACGGTTACTACGTCGGCGGGGTCGCCTTTATCGAAGAGTTCCAGGACCGCCCGGAATATTAGCCTGTGTTCCTTCCAGTAGAAGTGACCCGGTTTTACTTTCTCTACGACCTGAGGCACCACGTCTTCGGGATCCATGAGGATGGATCCGAGGACAAGTTGTTCGGCTTCCTTGTTTTTTGGTATAGTTCGATCTTGAGGCATAATCTTGAATCAATTATAGGTAAGCTATTTTGAATAATCCAGAATCAGATACCTTTAGTAACGGTTGGCTCGCACCTTCTCAAAAATTTCCTTTTATCCTACTTTAAGTGTCGTCGACGAACCTTAGCGCGGAAAATCCCAGGTAGTCTTTATCGGGAGCATTCGTCCACCGGACCGGGCAAATTCCTGACTCGCGGACTCAAACTGTCCTGTTCATGACAGTGGGTCTCACTTATAGGAACTATCAATCTTAAATAATTAAACTTACTCGGTTATGGAAATACTCCTCACCAGCACCCAGTTGAGGAATCATACCTGGTTTGGTTTCCGCAGGATATTTATTGCAGGTAGCAATCAAGTATCCTTCGTCACTAACCTTGACCAGGTAACTAAACTCAACTGGGTGCTGGTTCGGTCAAACATATCCGCCGCTTCGCTGAGATTTCCCCGATCTGGTGGACCTGAGTTAAAATATAAACACAATTTAAGAGAATCAACTGGTCATTAGCAACTGTTGTCAATAATGATTGAAGCAACTCATCTAGTGATAAAGGTGAACGTAAAAACTGGAGAGGAAGCGGAGGTACTTTGATCATAGTTCTTTCACCATCCCCGCACATCATTATTTTGGCCTCCTGCGTATTACCTGGCTGCCGGGATTTCGTCTACTGGTAGAATTTTAAGGTTAAATCAGTTGCCAGGTAATAGGCAGGAGGCTTGGACTAAAAAATATAATGATTTCTTGTATCCTTCACATTGCTTCCGACGGTGGTGAAAGAACTGAGTTGATCCTTTTTGGCGGAGGTGGCAGTGGTGGAGGTGGCGGGAATCGAACCCGCGTCCAGCATTGCCTCCGTTTAGCATTTACAAGCTTAGTCCCGTTTTAGATTTAAGGGACAGAGAGGCACGGAACAGCCAGCTCTAACCCCGAGCTCTTAAAGATTTCCCTTCTACTTCAGAGCTAAAGCAGAAGGTAAGCTCGTATAATCGTCGTTCCTTAAGCTCCTACGAGCAGAGAGCAGAAGGAACGCCACTTTTGGCTTAAGCTAACGTACCTGCGGCGACAGTAGAGTTACTGAATTCGCCGGTAGCGTTGCCAATTCCGCCAAAAGCGGTTGCCAGTTTATCGTTGGCATTTATTAGAGAAATGTAGCCAGTTTTAGGAGCTGACTGGCTCCGCTTGTAGCCTTCCTTCGGCAATGCTGTCGAACCCTTTCACCCCCATGGAAAAGACCACTTTCAACTAGCGGCGCAGGGATTCGAACCCCGAGCCTCTCGGATATGAGCCGAACGCTCTAACCAGTTGAGCTACGCCGCCGAATCTGGTTGCGGGGGCCGGATTCGAACCGACAACCTCCGGGTTATGAGCCCGACGAGCTTCCTAATTGCTCCACCCCGCGATGTAAACTAATTGTAATTGAACACGTCGAAAAATCAAGTTTAGGTAACAATTTACGGAGAAACTTAAACTAAATTATTGAGTGCCGGGGGCGGGACTTGAACCCGCACGGGGTACATTACCCCAAGGGATTTTAAGTCCCTTGCGTCTGCCAATTCCGCCACCCCGGCAAGGTTAAGTGAAGATAAGATTGGAATCTGGTTGCGGGGGCCGGATTCGAACCGACAACCTCCGGGTTATGAGCCCGACGAGCTTCCTAATTGCTCCACCCCACGATGTTTAATTATTGTACTCCAACTTGACGGGAATTCAAGCTTAACGGGAGAGGTAAATTTCGTAAATAGTGCTTAGTTCTTTCCCAGCGGAGGATTTATCCCTCTGGACCAACCCCTTCCGGAGAAATCAATTTTGCAAATAAAGGAGAAAAACCGATAAATTTTGGCAGCAGAATTCTGGCTGATCAAAGTAATTTTTTGAAGTAAATAGAACTGGAGCGGGCGACGAGATTTGAACTCGCGACCTTCTGTATGGCAAACAGATGCTCTACCGCTGAGCTACGCCCGCTCGCAAATAGAATTCTAAAGTTCTACTTTTAGTTTTTCAAGTAGTTGAATTCTGCTACCTAGATGAGAAGACCCCCGTACTTTTTTGCAACTGCCCGGACGGAGCCATCATTTCCTGTTGCCCGGACCGGGCAAATACCCGGATAGGCCGTCAGGAAGGCTTTCAACAGGTCGGAATCATTCGTCACAATCCCCAGAGGGTTGCTGGATCGGAGCTGGAGGAACTGGCGGGCAAGAACGTTCTCCAGCTCCTCGGGGTCTCGTGAAACCCCGGTAAAGTCCAACATATTTACTTTATCATCCACTACCTTTTTCTTTAGGTCCCTTAAGTCTTTTGCATTGACTTTCACTTCTTCGAATTCCGTATCTCCATTAAGGGGGACTACGGTCGAGTTGTTAGTTATAAATTTAGTCTCATTTCCGGGTCCCAGTTTCGTTATCTCACCGTATTCAGGAGCAACTCCGGCGAGGATTTTTGTGAAAGAAGGATTACTTCCGCAGCAAGAGCCAACTCCCGACAGGTAGGTAAGTCCGGGCCTGATCCTCTCGAGGTATTGCTCCGGAGTAAGGTCGTAAACAGCCTCTTCGTCTTCGAGTCTGGGATCGCCGGCGTTGGCCTCAGCCAGAAGGGGCTTTGATGTAGATTGGCTGTATGTTTTGATTATCTCCGGATAAGGATTCGGACCAGTTCCACAATTCATGCCAAGGGCGTCAGATCCAAGGTAATCCAGCGTTACCGCCCCTGAAGCCGGCACCACGCCGTAGCTCGTCCTTCCCCGATTCCCGTAGGAGAGGGAAGTTATAACCGGTAGGCCGACCCGTTTGCTCGCTGTTAGTGCAGCGGTCGCTTCTCTGAGGGATTCCATCGTTTCGATTATTATCCAATCTGCACCACCCTGTTTTAACGCCTTTGCCTGGTTGTGAAAAGTTGCTTTGAACTGATCGAACGTCCAGTCTCCGAGAGGAACGAGAGTTTCTCCAGTGGGACCTATGGATCCTGCAACCGATATTTCCTTGGTTTTCCCCGAGTAATCTTCAATAGCTTTCCTGGCCAGCATTGCTCCTCTTTCATTTAACTCCTTGGCTTTTTCTCCGTAGCCGGAACGGGAGAGTCTGATTTCGTTGGAAGAAAAAGTGTTAGTGGTAAGTACGCGTGCACCGGCAGTCAGATAGTCGAAATGTATGTTTTTGATGACTTCTGGCTGGGAGAGGTTAAGTGTATCCGTTAAGCTATCTTCCATCTCCGGAACCCTTTTTTGAGCTACAGTGCCAATTGCTCCGTCAAATACTGTAAGTTCTCCGCTGCTTTTCAGGACCATCTTCTCACCTGCGTTATTCTAGGTTCGGGGGTAGATCTTATCAAGTCGTCGTGGTGCCAGAAATAGTAGGAAACCCTATTTGTTATGCTGGAAATCACCTTTTTCCAGGATCGAACGGAGTTACTAGTTTGAATATTTCCTAAGCCAACTGTTATTATTCATACGATTTTCACATCGGTTTCTTTTAATTAACTGGTCCTGCTTTGGCCGTAATTTGATGATACTGGGTTGAAGTAAACTTTATTCTTTTTATTTATGCCGAAGAAAGGTCGAAAAGCGGAAGATCGAGCAGCCAACTACCTCGAATCCCACGGTCATCATTTAGTTACCAGGAATTATTATTGCTACCGGGGAGAAATTGACATAATCACTTTTGACGGCGATTACGTGGTCTTTGTCGAGGTAAAAAGTCGGGGAAGTGGTAGTTACGTAACCCCGGAAGAATCGATCACGCCGAAGAAGAAACGGAGATTGATAAGGTGTGCTAAGAGGTGGTTAATGGAGAACGATTATCAAGGAAATGCCCGATTTGACGTTATCGCTATTTCAAACGGCGAACTTAGCCATTACGAGAACGCAATAAATAAGAGGTCATGCTAGGATGATTGCGAAAACTTTGAGTGGTGCTGTTACCGGAATAGATGCGATTATAGTTGAAGTTCAATGCGACGTCTCTCGGGGGTTGCCCGGTTTCAAACTGGTTGGGCTGCCGGAGAAGGAAGTCCAGGAGAGCCGTGACAGGATAAAGAGCGCTATTAACAATTCCGGCTACGAGTTTCCCGCTAAAAGTATCACGGCAAATCTGGCACCGGCGGACATAAAGAAAGAAGGCGTGGGGCTTGATTTGCCCATTGCCAGTACCATACTCCAATCAACAGGCCAGTTATCCAAGGGCTCGCTGACAAATAAATTACTTATCGGGGAATTATCCCTGGACGGTCAGTTGAGGTCGGTGAGCGGGGTTCTTCCGGTAGTACTTGCTGCTCGCGGAAATCCCGATATAGACCAAATACTCGTTCCACAGGGGAATGCCAGAGAAGCAGCAATAGTTGAATCCCTGGAGGTATATCCGGTCTCCAGTTTAAAGGAAGCAATTGAGTTCCTGGATGACGATAAACAGGGTGAGGTCAACGAATACGGTTTCGACCGAGAGGAGTACTTCAAATCGGAGAGCAAATTTGCCAGGGACTTTAGAGACGTGAAAGGCCAGGAAGGAGCAAAACGGGCCCTCGAGATCGCCGCGGCGGGAGGGCATAACGTCCTGATGAGTGGCCCACCGGGCTCAGGGAAAAGTATGCTGGCCAAGAGGCTCCCGACAATTTTACCTCCTATGACCTTCGAAGAGGCGGTAGAGGTAACCAAGATTTACAGTATACTTGGAGAGTTAAGTTCAGATCGTCCTCTAGTAACGAGAAGGAAAGTTCGGGCCCCTCATCATACAGTTTCTTACGCCGGTATGGTCGGAGGCGGCCACGGGAATCCTACTCCGGGAGAGATCAGCCTTGCCCATAACGGAGTGCTGTTTCTGGACGAGTTGCCTGAATTTAGCCGAAGGGTTCTGGAAACTCTGAGGCAGCCACTGGAAGACCAGGAAATAACGATTTCTCGCGCCTCGAACTCCTTTCGCTTTCCTGCTAACTTTTCCCTGGTTGGGGCAATGAATCCGTGCCCATGTGGTTACCTTGGGGATCCAGTTAAGCAATGTAACTGCAGGCCTCACGAGATTCGTAGATACAGAAAAAAGATATCCGGTCCGTTCATGGACAGGATAGACGTTTTTGTTGATGTTCAGAGATTAGGTAAGGAAGAAATGACGAACAGAGCTGAAGGTCAAAAGAGCGGTAAAATCAGAGAAAGAGTTAAAACAGCCCGGGGAATCCAGGCAAACCGATTCGGCCGAGATGGTTTTACGAACTCCCTGATGTCGGCCGAGCAGGTAGAAGACTGCTGCCAGTTGGACCAGTCGGCCGAGAGTTTGGTTGAGCAGGCAATTGATCATTACGGATTTTCGGCGAGGGCATACCACAAAGTCCTCAAAATTTCACGAACCATTGCAGATCTGGATGAATCCGATAGGATTTATTCAGAGCACGTTTCTGAAGCCGTCCAGTACAGAAGTACGAGAGAGAAAATATTAACGCAGGAAGGGGTATAAGTGGATGAAAACAAATAGAGGAAAACTCTCAATTATCATATTTCTGTCGACTTTGGTTCTTCTTGTCTCGATTGGCACCACGATGAGGGGACAGGATGAGGAAAACGAGACCAGGTACGTAGTAAATAAGATATTGCTTTCCGGGAACGAGGAAGTTCCCAACGAGGAAATCCTGACCGAATTAGGGGTCGAAAAAGGAGATTCAGTTAGCGAGAGCAAATTGGAAGAAAAAGTTAATAACCTCAGAGATATGGGGGTTTTCAAAACCGTTGAAAGCAGTATCGATGTTAAGGACGGGAAAATTAATCTGGAACTGGAATTAGCAGAGTATCCAGTACTGGAGGAGTACGAGTTCAGTGGTGTTAACCTGTTAAATACTAGGGATCTGAAAAAAGTACTGAGGGATGCCGGTATAAAGAAGGGAGAGGTAATAAATAAGGACAAACTGGACGAAGGGTTAAAAAAGATTCAGGAGAAGTATGAAAATAATGGATACCCTTTTGTGAGCCTGGGAAATATTGATATTGATGCCACGTTGAGTATAGAAGTGATTGAAGGCAAGCTGGCAGGGGTAAGAATTGAGGGTCTGGATACAGTTCCTGACGAAGTAGCACTGGATACCATCGAAGGAGAGAAAGGTGAACCGGTAAGATTAAGGGATCTCCAGAGGTCCTATCAGAATTTACAGAATTCAGTTTACTTTACTTCAGTAAATCTGGTTCCTACAAGAGGCTACAGCAGGTCCGACATCATCCTGCGCTGGGAGTTGACTGAGAGGAAAATAGTCGATGAGGTGGTTGAGGGAGAGAGCCTTAGGCTTGATGGGAATACTCTCTATCCCAGTAAAGAGTTGAGCCAGTTGACTGGTGAGATCCCTGGTGGTAAGTTAACAAATTATGACCTACTAAGGGTTCTGAAAGAAGTTTATGATAAATACCTGAGGGACGGTTACAGGTTCGTAGATTTCTCGCTGGAGCGGGTTCAGGGAAACACTATCATAATAGGTGTCTTCGAAGGAGAAATCACGGATATTATAATAGAGGGAAATAAGAAGACGGCGAGAAAAGTCATTTCAAATAAAATTCTCCTTTCAGAAGGTGAAGTATTCAACAGTGACCTGGTCGAGGATTCTCGGAGAAAAACCCTGGATCTGGGTTACTTCTCCGAAGTTAAACCGGAGCCGACCAGGACTTCTGAAGGGATAGAGCTTACTTTCACGGTTAAAGAGAAGTCCAAGTTGAATAGCATTAATGGCGGACTGACCTGGTCGAGTAGTGGTTTAGCCGGGAAAATGAAGCTGTCGACGAAGAACGTTTTAGGTTTAGGTCAGGACATTTCCCTGAATTTAAAAAGGAATCTTAAATTTGATGCAAAATTTGGCGGGAGCCTGGACTGGAAAAACGTATATTATCCTTCGGGATTTAATTTCACTAAGTTGAGTTTGTACAGGAACGTCGGCTCCAGCCAAGGAGTAAAGGCTTCCTTCGGATATCCCCTTACGGGGAAACTCTCCCTTAATACGGGTTATAATGCGGACTGGATTCTGGGAGATGACTCGCTCAGTTCTATCACTCACATTTTATCGGCGGATCTGGTCTACGACGACAGAAACAATCCCATATTTCCGACCGCGGGGACAAAAAGATCGCTGAAGCTGGAAAAGGCCGGGGATTTTGCTCCAGGATTGAGCTTTACCCAGTTGACGTTTACCGGGAGCTATTTTCAGGGCTTGCCCACCCTGGACGTGGGTGGCGAGAAAATGCAGGCCTTCGGGTTTAACCTCCAGCTTGGCCTTGGTATGGATGCACCGAAAAACTATCAGACCGAGTTTGCCGGTAAGAACTCAATAAGGGGCATGGGAGGAGAGGTAGCGAGTAATTACGGTTTTCTTAACAGCGAGTATAGATTGCAATTATTGCCCGGTAGTCTATATATTACTTCTTTTGTTGATAGTGGAGTTAAGTTTAAAGAGGATAATAACTACGATTTTAAGAATTCTGCTGGATTCGAGATCAATTTACAGATGTTTGGTCATTTGAGATTGGGTGCTGCCTGGAGTATTTCGGAAGATTTCAACTACGTCCCGAGTTTTTACTTCGGGATGGGACCCATTTTTTGATTAGAAACAAAGATACTTTGAGGTGAATTATTTTGTCAAATACTAAGCTCGTTTTAACTCTTGTACTTGCCCTCGTTTTGGGGTTTGGTGGAGGACTTTTGGCTCAGATGGTAGGTGGGGACTCAGAGGTAGCTAATTTATCGAGTAAGGTGGACGCGGTCGGTGACCAGGTAAGTAACCTTCAAGCTAGGATAAGTAAAATGCCGGAAGATTTCGCGTCTTTCGCCAGTGTCGACGAGGTCAGTGCGCTTAAGTCTTCTTTTGACCAGCTGGAACAGAAGGTCGAGGAGACGGGCGTGGGTGTCTCGGGAGAGGACGTAGCGAACTTACAGAGTAAAGTTCAGGAACTTGAAAGTCAGGTTAATGAATTGGAGACCACCGGAGCATCGGATGGTGAAAGTCTAAGGGTTGGTTATGTAAATGCCACAAACGCCTTCAACGTCTTTACGAACGCTGTATCAGAAGAACGGGAACAGGCTCAAAAGAAAAACGAAGAACTTACCCAGCTCCGGGAGCAGGCAATTCAAGGAGAGATTACCGAGGAGGAATTCAACGAACAAAGCGATATCCTTCAGGCCGAGAAGCTAAAGGCTCAATTGGCGATAGATC
>JAGXLB010000263.1 GCA_018334915.1 Candidatus Bipolaricaulota bacterium | reverse complement strand
CCGGAACTAGGGTGGAGGAACTCTCGTTTTCCAACCACCATTCCGGATATGAACAGTTCTTGGACAAGTTGGGGAATTTGGAAGAAAAAGGAATTACGGTAACTTTGGGAGCAGAGGGCCATGCGGGTAACCTATCTCCACTGGACCAGTATTTAAATGAAGAGAACTTCCAGTTTGTATCAATCCATCCGCTGAAAGTCCGCCGCTACAAAGATATCTTGGGCCAACCGCAAAAGACCGACAACTACGATGCCTACGTGATTGCCGACTTTCTTAGAAGTAGAGAGGACCAACTGAAAAACAGGCCCCGGTTCGATCCGACAATTCAGGAAGTAAAGAAACTCTCCCGAACCTACAAGGACCTGGAAGAACAACTAAACCGTTACACCAACCAACTGGATGAAGTACTAACTGAATACTTTCCCGAGTTTCTGAACGATGATTTTCCCGACCTGACCACAAAGACCGCACTTCGGCTCCTGAACGAGTACAGTTCCTTGACGGAAATAGAGGAACTAGACGTGGACGAGCTATCCGATTTTCTCCGGAGTGCCTCCCGAGGCCATTACGGAGAAAACCTTGCCTCCCGTCTTTTGGAGACGATCGGTTCAATCAAGAGATCTCCCCTGGCCGAGGAGGCCTACAGGTTAAAGATCAAGACTTTAACTGACCTCTTGTTGAGGGTAAAGAAACATTCGAAGGAGATAAAAAAGCGGGTCAGCAGACTGCTTGAGGGCTGGGAGGATGCTCAAATTGTACTCTCCTTAGACGGTGCAGGGGATACGTTGGTCGGACGGTTCCTCGGAGAAGTAGAAACCATCGACCGGTTTGACGGTTCCGACCCCTTAGGTCTTTATTGCGGAGCATCGCCACTACCTTACTCGTCAGGCAAATATAGCACCGATAGAACCCCCCAACGGGTCAACAAACGAGCAAAGGATGCCATAATGCAGATCGCCCGCTGTAGCGTACTGCATAATCCAGAATCCAAACGATACTACGATAAAAAGAGAGATGAAGGTAAAAGTCACTGGCACGCTATCAAGTGTCTGGCCAGACAGTTAATCCGTGTCATCTATGCCATGCTTAGGGATAGGACTTATTATCAACCTAACAAGAATGAAAACCATAATGAAGAACAAAAAAAGGAGGTGGTAGCGGTCCCTGCTTAGTAGTAGGGGTTGGCAAACCCTAATAGATGTTTGGGTGTACCTTTTTGGCAGTGGGCCTTACCCTCTCGCAGTTCGGTATTTATCCCGTAGCCTTCCTTACCTAAGTAGGCGAAGATGGGGGCGTAGCCATCTACGACCTTGTAGGTATGGGATACTCCTTCTTTTTTGGTATCAGAGTTATAGAACGGACAGACGTCTACATCTACCGACAGGTAATTATCGAAACAGGGAGTAATCTCCATTCCTGATTTTTTTATCAACCGGGCGGATTCTTCCAAAACCACGTCTTTCCATTTATCCTCCGCCTTATCCAGGCGTTGACGCAGGGTGGAGCTTGAGGGCACCTCCTCCATATCCAGAGACTTCTTGAAGAAGGGATCACCTCTAAAGGCCTCGATGTGGTCGAAGTTGGACTTACCTTGAACCAACAGGCCCATGTAGGATTTTGCTATATCGGAGTGGGGTATCTCTGGTTTAACTCCGGTCTCGGTCGGTAGTTGGTTTAGCTTTTCCGTCAGATTTGTCTTGGAAAGAAGTAGACCCAAGAGGGCGAGACCGCTCTGGGTGGGTAGTATTTCGTCGGTCGGCTCAATATCGAAGGTGGCCACCTGGATCACCCGTTCGGTGAATTATTTCGACGGAATTGAACCCGTCAATACTTAATTGTATTCTATGTTTAAGAAGTTTTACAGTAAATTGACTTCACGGATTAAGGTTATAGTCAATTGGATCGAACTCAGCATGCTTTCAGGTACCTTATAATTTTTGCTCTCCGCCTAATATACACTGCGGTTCGGTAATACTAACTGTTATAATGATATCTATCAAAAAACATCCCCATACAACCTACTCTTCCCCTTCTACCCAGGAAGAAGTCTACCAGGAACTCACTGCCGGTAAAGGTCAACTTCCATTTATCTTTTTTTAAATTCTCTCTGGTATTTCCCCGCCGCAGCAGTCGGGTACCTTTGCCTGCCCGGTGGGCCAGATTCTTGCGAGTGCACAGCTCCCTACGTTTTAACAAATATAGAGATAATCATTCCGGATCCAAGAAAGATAAACCCAAGAACAAGCAAAATTGTGACTGAGCTATTGCCCCTGCTGCCAAAATAGAAAGCGGGGAGAGAAATAACTAACAAAATAAAACACGCGACTAACCAGAAAAAATGTGAAGGGCTTTTTCCAGATTCATTGGATGAGTTTTTTGACACAATAATCCTCCTTTAAGATAATAACCAAACTAAAAGGCCGATCAAAACGGAGAACCCAATTCCTATATAGGTGGTTCTTTTCATTACTTCCCCCTCCTGGCCCAGCATATTTGCCGTACTCGTTCCTAACAGGATGTTGAACGGACAGAGCATATTCCCTATTGCCCCTCCTGTAGTCTGGGCCGCCAGTATTATCAAAGTATTTATTTCCAAAAGCAGCGCGTTCTGCTGCTGAAATACCCCGAAAAGAATATTAGAAGAGGTATTGCTACCTGTCATAAATGCGCCTAAAACTCCTATCGAAGGAGAAATAAGAGGAAATAAAAAGGAAGTAACCTTGGCTGATCCCCTCGCCAGGAGTTCAACCATACCAGTATCAGTCATTACAATAGCCATCATGACCATAGAGGCAAGGGCAATTGAGGAGGGAACCGTTTTCTTTATGGTGTCCTTGAATATCTTAACGCCGTAGCCTTCCTCCCAGTTTCCCGTAAACTTGTAGACCAGATAGCTTATCAATACCGAAACCATAATATAAGTTCCAGGGTGTCCGAATAACTTTAAAGTGTTGTAAGAGGCTACAACTTCGTTAGTCCAGCCATGAGCTGTGCTCGTTTCCGGGAAACTCAGACCAAAATTTAGCACTTCTTTTGCTTTGCTGGCCAGCGGGGGTGGTAGCATAACCAGTAAAACAAGCCCAACGATCAAATAGTAGGGAAGGAAGCCAAGATTAAATCCCATTCCTGACTTATTAATATGTTCTTCGGTTAATTTACCCGATTCGTACCAGGGCGATTTAGTCAAGAGATAACCAACTCCCAGACCGACGATCCCGGAGACGAATGAGGCAACCGAAGGTTCCAGTCTAACTGTCAAATTTAGCACCCCACCCATAGTCACACCTAAGATCAGTGCCGCAGCCCAGATCGGAAGAGCACAC
>JAGXLB010000262.1 GCA_018334915.1 Candidatus Bipolaricaulota bacterium | reverse complement strand
AGCTACCACCAACATCGACACTAATAAAGTGCTTACCATTCGGTTTCACTGAAAGCAAAAGGGGTTTTCTTCCTACTCTTGAGTAGTGGCTTTGTTTGTTTTCTCTGATCAATTCCTCTTCCAAGAGCTGATCAACCGACGAAGACACTGCTGTCTTGCTTAATCCGCTTAGTTTCGCGATATCGGTTCTGGAAATCTTCTCCTTGCGCTGAATCAGTCGAAATATCATTTCAATGTTTTCTCGCCCTATTGAACGTGGTTTTAGGCCTTCTTCCATGTTTTTGTTTGTCATTTTTATTTATAGTTAAGTAAGTTTATTTATTAATATAATTTCATATTAACAAACCTGAAAACATAAATCAAACAAATATTACCGTACAAATTATTCTATTTTAATTTCTTTATTAATAAAAAAATAGTTAGTAGAATAATGTTAAATGAGTGAAGAAAAATATTTAATTTACGCTGACATCTTGGGTTTTGACAAATTACCGAGAATAATTGAATCAGCATTAGGTCTACGCCCTAGTAAAGTCCGAACTGAACTTCTGAAAGAACCTTTAGAAGAAGAGATATCTAGTTTGGCCGAAACAGGGAAAATATCAAATGTTTTTCCTTCCAGAGATGATTGGCTTATAGTTCTAAATACTAGGAAGCATCTTTTTGAAGTACTGTCAAAGATTCTAAGAATTAATATACCTATTGCTGAGTTCATAAAAACAGACGAAATTTATGGCGACAACGGCCATATTCCGCTTAAGGTTGCAATAGGTCTTTGTGAATTTGAGATGTGTGTTACGGGTGGCGAAGAATAGTTCTCACTTCACCATTTCGTCCTCTGGTCTTGGCTCTTGGATACCCCAATCACCAGGCAAGAAAATCTTCTGATTCGTATTTCTGGCTGAACGGTCATCAGTACCGTCTTCCTGGGAATCTGAAGCTGCAGCAACTCCAACTATTACCGATAAAACCATCAATAGCGCCATACCTAACACAAGGTACTTTTTCATACTACACCTCCTTTAAGATTTGTTAAAATATAAGTTGGTTAGGAAGGACGGCAGGAAGGTAACTTGTTAAGCCCTTCCCAAGCAGGCCCGAAAGCACTTACGGCTTGTCTGCTGTCGTTCTTCTTTGCCAACAATATATATTTTACTCTGAAGACCTTAAGAAAGTCAAAAATATTTCCAGCTAGTTTCCGATTCAGCCGCAATTACAGCAGAGTACAAGGTGGAAAACCGCCCTATCTGTGACTTTGGCAACCAACTTTTGCATATTACCTCACCCGCCTATGTCTTCATAAAACCATATAAGGAGGTACTTAATTCCTCGGACTATTACTATCTGGATTAAGCGGTTTTAAATTATGGTTAGCTGATGTATGGATGGGCGTTGAAAAAAGAGAGTAAGCTACACTATGAGGAAAGCAAAATTTAAAGGTTGAAAGGAAATTGTTCGAGTAATTTAATGAATCAAATCCTGCTTTTATCCATTTATCTACCCCGGGGCATCCATTTCCCTCTACCTCCTTATTAGTCCCAGCAGCCTGGCCATCCACGTGTGATCCTCAGCTTTGCGCCCCTGTTTTGCAGCAGGTTCGCCTTTTAGGGAGTTTTCAATCTAAAAGAATATAATTTTTACCTGTAATGTTTATACGAGAAATACCTATTATTTGTCAAGTTAAAACTACTGTCAGTAGGGTTATGTTTATGATAATCGTATATGTCAGAAATCAAAACGAAATTTGGAGACAGACTGAGGGAACTGCGGGAAGAAAAGGGTTTAGCACAAGACAAGCTGGCAATGAAAGCTGGCCTTAATCCTTCCTATGTGGGCTTTATTGAAAGAGCCCAACGCAATCCTACCTTGGAGACAATCCACAGACTTGCCTCGGCTCTTGACGTATCAACCAAAGAATTATTTGATTTCTAAGACACCCGATTGGCTGATAGAAAAGACGAAACAATAAAAAAGAGCGACCAAATTTGGTCGCCTGATCACAGCTTTGTTGTTCAAATGAGAAAAAATCCTAACTATTCCACCGGACCCAAGTTGCAAACGATCCAACGCTCTAGAATCATTATTTAGTATTTATACCAAGTGGAGGTAGTTGAGTAACTTGCAGTTCCAACCAATCACCCTAGCAAAAGTAACGAGCCAAGGGAAGACCGGCGTAATCCAGTTTCAAGGGAGACCCCTCGGTCGCTCCGTGGATAAACCTGGTAAGTCGGACAACTACAAGAAGTCAGTGGAAATTTATCTGACGGACGAGGACTCATTTATTATCTACGTTTGCTATTACGACAAGTACGGAGAATTTGCCCTGTCTGATTGTGTAGAGACCGATAACCTAGACCTTGATACAATTAGGAATTCGTTAAAGGAAGAGGGTATCTATCCCGGTCCCATGTATAGCAGAGCAGTCTACCATTCTTATGATCGACTGAAACCCTTGGAGTAGGGGGCTGACCTTGGACATGAAAAAAGTAGGATTTGACGAATGCCCGAATTGTGGTTCTGATATAGTGATTTACAAAGCCTGGACTACTTTCGAGGAAAATAATATAGATATTTTACCCGGTGCCAAGTGGCGCTGCCCGGATTGTGATAAAACTGGCAAACTCGACAAAGACCTTTTAGTTGACTAAAAGATCAGCTCTTCTCTACCTCAAGTGCGTCCCCGGTCTTAACCGCCTTCAGATTATCCTCTATAGTCTCTCTTAACGTCTTACCTGCTTTAAACTTTGGCACAACCTTGGCAGGAACATCAATCATTTCACCGGTCTGAAGGTTCCTTCGCTCGGTTGCCTTCCTCGCTCTGGGTTCGAACTTGCCAAAACCGGTAAACATCACTTCTTCGCCATCCTCCAGGGCCTCGGTAATTACCTCAAGGACAGTTTCAAGCGCTTTCTTCGAGTCCTTCTTGGTCATTCCCGTCCTTTCCGCTAGTTCATCGACGAAATCGCCTTTGTTCATGGATAAACCTCCAAGTGGTTGTTTTGAATAGAATATAGTCTTCTTGTCAGTCGATATCAACCAAGCCGGTGTAGTATACGCTTCTTGTCAGTATAATAATATACCTATGGGAAACAATAACGGCTTGCAGCAAATAAAGGTCAGCCTGGAACGAATAGTCTACCAGAACGAGGAAAACGGGTTTACCGTGGCCCGGGCCGACCCGAACGGGATGGTCGAGGACGAGATAACGGTGGTCGGAAACCTCCCCTCGGTCTTCCCCGGTCAAGAACTGAGCCTGAAAGGCTACTGGGACCACCACTCCGAGTATGGTAGAAAGGGCAAAGGAAAGGAAGGGAAAAGAGAAAGGAAAGAA
>JAGXLB010000261.1 GCA_018334915.1 Candidatus Bipolaricaulota bacterium | reverse complement strand
TGCTCAATTAAGCAATGGGTTAATCAATAGCTCCCGTGCTCTTTTGCGGCTGTATAGACGGCTTCTATATTTTCGGTGGGCACATCGGGCTGTATATTGTGTACAGGGGTAAATACAAAGCCACCGTCGGGGGCAAAAACCTCGATATTCTTTTTTACTTCCTGCCTCACTTCCTCGGCAGACCCTTTAGGCAACACTTTCTGGGTGTCGCAACCACCACCCCAGAATACTACCTCGTCCCCAAAATTTTCCTTCAAACTCTTCGGGTCCATATTCTTTGCATTAGTATGAACGGGGTTAATTATATCGACGCCAGCTTCAATCAAATAAGGCAATAATTGTTTGATTGAGCCACAAGAGTGCAGGAAAACCTTCCA
Organism: Candidatus Bipolaricaulota bacterium; assembly: GCA_018334915.1. Lineage (GTDB taxonomy): Bacteria > Bipolaricaulota > Bipolaricaulia > M55B111 > M55B111 > JAGXLP01. The sequence continues at coordinate 2,958 of JAGXLB010000261.1, read as the reverse complement.
GTTCGTTTTTTCGTGGACATATTCCCACATTTTTTTGTGCCTCGGAAGAAATATTTCCTGGTAAGTGTCAGGAGAGATTTGCGGACCGTCCTGCATTCCAAGGTCGTCGCCTCCGAATACCACAATATCTACCCTGTCGCCAAGAACTTCAATAAAAGTTTCTAAATTCTCCAAGTAGTTTTCCACTAACTTATCCAGGAGGTATTCAACTAAGCCTTTGTTCCCGGCCACATCTAAATACCACTGCTTGTAACCGCGAAGTAGTTGGCCTTGCTCATATATACTTCCACCAAACTCCGCCATGACGGCAAAATCAGTCTCTTCTCGCAGTTCTTTTGCCTGATTATTTAGAAATTCTTTTTCATCTTCCTCAATCGCCTGTGGCTCGTATTCGCGGTCAATATCTTCTTTCGTTTTCGCGTCGGCCAGAGGATGATACACTCCAGCTTGATCGTAGTAAAGTGATCCCTCGGACCGCTTGGCTATAGTATGTCCCTCGTCGTCCTTGATCTTGAAAACACCCTCCTCTTTTACAGGGTTGAAACCAGCCGGAACCAGAGCTGGAGAGCCGTCAATTAACTCACCTTGTTTCCAATCGTCAATTCTAATCCCAAAGGCGGGTTTTAGTCTATTTACAGGAACTACGTCGGCGCCGAAATACTCCAGGACATCGTGGTCGATAAACCCAAGCTGTTGAAAGACATCGTAAAGCTTCACCGAATCGTAATCCAGGCCCAAATACTTTCGAAACTTTCGGTAAGCGACGGAATGAATACCTGTTGATCGCATACCGCCAATGTCTATCGGTATTCTATCGGGCTCTTTGTGGTTTATTGTTTTTAACACTCTTTCTCTATGGTTCATGGAGTACCTCCTGAGGATTTTCTAACTTAAACTTGCTGAACGAGTTCTTAATTGACTAATTTTCAATAGACTCCTTGAATGTTCTATGAACTTCGTAACAGGCATTTATCGGATGATAATCTGTTTTACCCGGAATGGATTTATTTTGCTCATAGGGGGTTCCTTCCGGACTCACTACCCTGTACCACCCGCAGTTTTCATTATCAACCAGATTATTGAGTGAATAATTCCAGAACTCCTCGTACCAATCCAGGTATTTATCATTACCTGTCCTTGCCCAGAGTAGGAATGAAACGGCAACTGCTTCCGCATGTACCCAGTAATACCTATCCTGATTCAGCACTGTCCGCTCGAAATCAAAGGTGTAATTAAAGCCTTTCCGTTCTTCGTCCCACCCATGCTCAATCGCCTTGCGATAGAGCTCAACTGATTTTTCTTTCAACCAATCCTCCGACTGGTACCTCTCTAAAACCAATAGCAGTTTGGCCCACTCCAGCAGGTGACCTGGGAGAAAACCAAATGGGCGGTAGATATTTTCCGGATCATCCTTGTTATAGTTCTGGTCAATGTCCCAGTTCGACGTATAGTGTTCCCATATTAGTCCGCCACACTCGTTAGCCAGTTCTCCCGTGACTTGCTTTGCAACTTTCATCGCCCTCTTTATGTATTTTTCGTTCTCCGTCGCCTCGTAGGCTGCAATCAAACTCTCCACCATGTGCATGTTTGGGTTCTGACCCCTATAGGAAGATAGTTGGGAAAGGTCCCTGCTGGTTTGGGTGGCGTAAAGATTGAATCTTTCTTCCCAGAAAGTCTCCTCCATTAGGTTAAAAACCCTACTGATGTTGGGTTTAGCTCGTTTAAATCCTGCTTCAAATACCTTTGAAAAAGCTAACAGGACAAAAGCGTGAGAATAAGCTCGTTTATCTTCGTCCCTGACAGGGACTTTCCCGATTACGGTTTGGAAAAACCCTCCGTATTTTTGGTCTTCGTGTGTTTTCAACAGAAAATCTAACCCGTGTTCGATGTAGGAGTCGTACTTGTTTTCACCAGTCATTAGCTCGACAAGTGAAAAATCAATAAGGAATCTGGCGGTCCCAATCAGGTCTTTTTTTGTATTATCATGGACTGTGCCGTCTCTGTGGAAAGTCTGGTAGAAACCACCTTTTTGCTCGTCCATGCATTGAGGAATGTAAAACTCCAGAGTCTCTAAGGCATGTTTTTTGACAAAGTTCTTATCAAATTCTGTATATTCGCCTATCTCTGTCACCTCAGAATCCCCCGTTTATTCCCCTGTTTGCAGGCTGAGTCCTTTTACGAAGTAGCGCTGAAGGCCGAGCAATACGATCACTGTCGGTGCGGAGGCGACTACTGCACCAGCAGCAATTACCGGAGTCGGGACTCCCGCGCGGAGGCCACTTAACTTCGACAGGGCAGTCATGACTGGCCTCACGTCTTGTGTTAATACCATTCCAAACAGGATATCGTTCCAGGTCCACCTGAATTGAAAAATAAAAACAACTACGAAAGCAGCCTTGGTCAAAGGCATGAATATCTTCCAGTAGATTTCAAGGTCAGAACAACCGTCAATCCGGGCTGCTTCGATAAGTTCCTGGGGAATTGTTAGGGCGTAGTTTCGATAAACTAATAGGGCAAAAGGCGTACAGATACCGATATAGACCAAAGCCATACCCAATCTCGTATCGTAAAGCCCCATTCTACTGGTGGCAATATAAAGAGGGATAAGAAACATTTGAAAAGGAAAAAGGTTACCACTGAATATACCCATAAACCAGCTCTGTGGATTTTTGACTTTAAGATGCACTAAAGCAAATCCTGCCAGAGATGCTAAAAAAGCAGATCCGGCCCCGCCCGCTATAGCGTATATCAAGCTATTTATGAAATTTGAACCCAGCCCGGCCTGGGTCCAGGCAGCTAAGAAGTTTTCAAAAGCATTTACAGGGATCGATAGTACCTCCGGAAGGGACCAGAAGAAAAGGCTATCGAACTGTGCCGGTGTTTTGATGATAGTTGAGAGAATTGCAGCCAACGGAAAAAGCCATAAAGCAACAAGTAGCAACAGTATTGAGTAAATTA
>JAGXLB010000260.1 GCA_018334915.1 Candidatus Bipolaricaulota bacterium | reverse complement strand
TCTTTTCCTCCTGTTTTTATTTTACCCTTTTCGTTAAATGTGTGACATTTTGGCACACATTACTTGAGCTTATTATATAACCCCTTACCCCCCAAATCTCAAACTTTCTTCAACTTTCTTCCAACTTTCTAAGACTTTTTAGTGACTTTTTTCAAAAAAAACTTAAAATAACCCCCATTAACCCCCGCTGGATAAAAAGAAACTATTTCTGAGCCTCTCAGAACATGGGTTTAGAACTGACCTAAAAACCTGTACCCCTTGCACGACTAAGATTTGCTAGCCAGCTGAGATCCAAGAGTCGTAGAATCACTCCGGTATAAAGGAGTGAGTTGGATGACGAAAAAGAAGACTTATTCGGCCAAGTTTAAGTTCCGGGCGGTCCTCTAACTCCTTGAGGGCTTCAAGAAGCGAGTAGAAGTAGCGAGGGCTTACGATATACATCCTGTCACCTTCTCCAACTGGAAAAACGGTTCAGGCAACCTTCGAACCAAAACCGCCCCCCGTCGTCGGTGGTTCTCACAATAATCTTATCCTCGAACGGACTGCTGGTCTTCCCTGGTGATCTCATCTGATAAATGAGCAATCTCATCTCTTTGAGTGCCTGCTGGGAGATACCCTCTACATTTCCGCGGTGAGATCGGGCTATACGGGGCACAGAAACCCTTTAAGCCTTCCGTAAATAAAATGAATTCTGGTTCAATTTCGCTTCCGGGACCTAAAGTTCGTCCTTATTTATTACGTCCCCTTTGCCCCAGCTAATTTCCTCACCGCAGCTGGGACACTCAGCAGTGCTACCCTTTAAAAGCGCCTTCTCGAACTGGTCTTCGTCCATCTCCATTCCGGTCCCTACTTCCTCTCCACAGTTAGAGCATTTCACCTTTAGTTCTACCATGGTATAACCCCTCTTTAGTATAACTAAAACGGAGTTACTACCGCAAATTTCCCTCCCGCCGTAATAGTACCGAAGTTTGTTGCGGGGGTTTTTCTTTGGCCGGCAGCCAGGTAAGGGGAAGGGGAGCTCCGCAATTAACCGTCATTAAAATAACTGGCTGTTTCGGCCAACAGATCTATGATTTCCAGGTTCTGTGGGCAGACTTCCTCGCACTCGCCACAGGCAACACAGGCGCTCGCTCTACCGTCCTCGTCCAGAAATTCGTAATAACGCTCCTTGTTTTCCTCGAACTTTCCGTAAACCTCTGCTTCGTTATAGAGCTGGAAATTCGACGGAATGTGAACTCCGTTGGGACAGGGGGTGCAGTAGTTGCAGCCGGTACATCCGACAGGGGAAATTTCCCGGTACTTCTTCGCAGCTTTTTCCATTAACCGGTTTTCTCGCTCGCTAAATTTACCGACCCTGGAATCGCTTGCGAGTTTTACATTCTGCTTGACCTGCTCCATTGTACTCATTCCACTTAGCACTACGGAGACTTCCGGCTGGCTCCAGAGCCAGTTTAACGCCCAGCTTACCGGTCCTCTTTCTTTGTCCGCCTCGCTCAGTATATCCTTTATCTCCTTGGGAGGTTCGGCGGCCAGTTTACCACCCCGCAGCGGCTCCATTATTACTACCGCAAGTCCCTGTGAGTTTGCGTACCTGAGCCCCTCCATGCCCGCCTGGAACTCCCTGTCGAGGTAATTGTACTGAATTTGACAGAAGGTCCAGTCGTAGGAATCCACGATATCCTTGAATACGTCAAGATCGTCGTGAAACGAAAATCCGGGATGTGCGATCTTCCCCTCCGACTGAACCTTATCCAGCCATTCAAAAATACCTTGTTCCCGGTAGTTCTTCCAGTGCTCTTGGTTCAACGCGTGAAGGAGATAAAAATCAAGCTTGTCGACCTCCAGTCTGTTCAGCTGTTTATCGAGATACTCGTCCATATCCTCCGGTTCTTCGATCAGCCAGGAGGGCAACTTTGTCGCCAGCCGTACTTTGTCTCGGTATCCGTCTCTTAATACTTTCGCAATGAATTCCTCGCTGTTACCGTCGTGGTAGGGCCAGGCCGTATCTATGTAATTTACTCCGTGATCGATTGCGTACCTGACCATTTTAATGGCTTCGTCTTCATCAATATTTCCACTATCGTCACCCCTGGTGGGCAACCTCATCGCCCCGAACCCGAGAGCCGAAGAATTCCAGTCAAGCTGACCGAACTTTCTATACTGCAATTATATCACCCTCAAATGACAAACTTTTGGTTAAAGAACCTAATATAAGTTTAACGAACGTTCTACTCAAAGGTTACGTAATTATTCCTTGTGTCACAGATGGGACAAACCTCGGGTGCCTCTCCCTCGACAGTATGTCCGCAGACGCTACAGACCTGTAAATCCCCGATGTCGGGGTCTTCTCCCTTTTCAACAACTTTTTTGGCTTCCCTGTACATTTTCTCGTGGGTCTTCTCAGCTTCGAGGGCCCACTCGAAAGACTTCGCCGCGGCGCCCTCGTCCTGAAACTTGGCAACCTCGAGATATGTCGGGTACATCTCCTCGATTTCAAAGGTTTCTCCGTCTATCCCCTTCTGAAGGTTGTCCACCGTATCACCAACTCCGTAAGGGGATTCTGCTACGGCGGTTCCGGCTTCTTCCGGCGACCTCCTCAGGTGGTTCGTTGCGTGAACCCTTTCCGCGTAGGATATCGCTCCAAATAGACGAGCAACGTTCGGAAAACCTTCGTTCTCAGCAACTTCCGAGTATATCTGGTACCTCATGTTTGCCTGGCTCTCGCCGGAAAAAGCGTTTCTCAAGTGGGATTTGGTCATCTCTGAAACTTCTCTCATTTGTTTCACCTCTGGTAAAAAATTGTAGCGCTTTCGGGATTTAAAACAAATACCTCTTATCCTTGCGCTCCGGTCGAATCTGGCTCTAAACTTAATCCATTTCAAGACTGAGTAATTTTTTTAATTAATTGCTCCGGGAGCGAAACTCTACCGAATTCGGACCAGTTCCGACTAACTCTCAAGCAAGGAAAACAGGTTGTTCAACGACTCCGCCAACGTCGGATGGGCAAAAACACCTTTCTTAAGTTTCCTGTAGGAAAGGTCTCCCATCATCGCTATTTGAACTGCGGAAGCAATTTCGCCGCCTTCGATACCCAGGATCGCCGCTCCCAGTATACGTTCGGTTTCGCCGTCTACGACTACTTTCATCATTCCCCGGGTCTCGTCAACCTCCAGGGCGCGAGCAACTCTATCCATAGGCATGGTCACCACCTGGACGTCGTAACCTTCCTCCTTAGCTTCTTCTTCCGTCAGACCGACCCGACCGAGTTGTGGGTCAATAAAAACCGTATAAGGTACCTCTCGGTCCTTGATGGAGCGGTCGCCGTCTTCAAATAAGTT
>JAGXLB010000259.1 GCA_018334915.1 Candidatus Bipolaricaulota bacterium | reverse complement strand
AGTGCTTTATCGGCACGTAGAAGTGGAAGCTATAGAAGTCTTCGTGGTTAATGTAATCAGATATGGCACCTATTAAGTGTTCCTCGACTTCACCTTCTTCGGCGTGAGTGTCGTTGAGCCCTATTGTAACGGGATGGTTCTGATCAAGTTCTTTGATTGTGTCTGCTGTCTCCTTTGCGAAGCCGGGTATGTCGTACTTGTTACCCTCCCCCTGTCTATCGAAATAAGCTTGGTGTATTTCCGGTTCGTTTTTTGCGTCCCAAGCTATGATCCTCTCATCATCAGCAAAATCAGGCAGCCATTTCTCGAGATATTTTTTGGCGTAATGATGGTTTTTCGGCTCAAACCAAGCGTGGGGAGCATAACTCATTACGTTTACGAGGATCTTGATATCGTGATTCTCCGCAAGACCTAGAAAATCGTTGAAACGGACGAAATATTCTTCTCTAATGTCCAAGTTGTGATAGGGTTTCCAGTTATCCTTTGTTTTACCAATGGAATAAGGGTGCATTAGGGATACCCTTATAGTATTGATCCCGACCTCCGCAGCTATCTCTAGCTCCTTATCGATCTGTTCAGGGTCATACTTATGAAACATCCGCCATGGATGATCACGTGTGAGGTAGTTCGCTCCCTTAATCATGTACTCTTCCCCACCCAGATAGAAATTACCGTCCCTGATTTCAAGGAATTCTTTGTCGGAAGAAGTGGAAGATCGGCCGAGATAGTTTATGATCGTAGGTGCAGATAGAACTGAAGCTGTGCCCAAAGCCCGTTTGAGAAAGTCCCGTCTTGAGACGTTATCATTCACGAGAACTCACCTCAGAGAATCTACCCAAATTTAAGTAATTGTGCTTAGGTTACCTCTAATACACTTAAAGCCAGTTTCATATATCGTTTCCCAAGCTTGAGCTTGTTCATCATTAGTCGTTTTTTCTTCGTTTTTATGGCCTTTTTTCTCCAAGTATTCGTCGCTCACCCAAGATATGGGAACCGTTACCTCCTGCTTTGTTGACTGGGTGGCAGAGAGTTTGTCTGTCTTTACGACTTTGTCGATGGGGACGGTAACTTTTTGCTCATCAGCCATTGTAGGACCAGTAAGAAGTGAGGCAACAAGTAAACAGAAGAGAAGGGCAAAGAAAGCATTTTTACTCCACACAGGATTCTTCATAGTATTCGCCTCCTCGGTTGGCATTATACAGGAGATGGGAGGGGGGACCAAATTGGTGACGTGTTATCGCCTGTAGGTCTAATCATTGTAGCGACGCTCTTTCGGGGGCTGTTTCCTTTAATTTTATAAAACCCCTGAGAAGAGAAATTCACTCGCTCAGTTCGACTCAGAGCGGACTCAGTGTCTAGCAAATCGGTTCGACTTTTCTAGCCAATGATCAGGTTTCGATACTGCACACGAGATATACGTTGGAGCGCAATGTGGAGATTGCGCTGATGGACTTTGAGTTTATTATATACCCCTTAAAGGCATGTATACAGTAATAAAAAATGATAGCGTAGAAACAACTGTGTAAAAAATATGGGTTTGGAAACCGTTCAGGAAAATCCTTTCAGTCGAAGCTGAACATCGAGGCGAGCGGGCACGGTTCCAGCACTTACCTGAGGGTTATTAACTTGGATAAAAGCTTTTTAAGGGGTTTATTGCGTTACCTGTAATTGTTTAACGTACGTCAAATGTGACAAGTATCGTGCCTCAGGTAAGTGCTGGAGAGCGAGCCGAGATCGTAAAGGGCAATTTCCCCGCTGGGGAAATTGATCCCTGGTTTTATCGAACGGTTTCCAAAGCGGTTTTTACACATAAAATGCTACACTATCTATAAAATAAAAGAACGACCTAACCCTTACTTATCGACTGATTTTCACGGAGTATTTGTGCCAGTTTGGCTCAAATTGGATATGTCTAATCTTGTCACCGTTGAAGTAGATATCGGCTTCAATTCCTTCTTCAATAGGCATTGCCTCGAATTCGAGATATTTAAGTCCCAACTCGGGAGGAGTTGTAATTATCGCCGTAGCGGATGAAGTTCCAGTCCAAGCCACTCCATCCTTTTCCGGGTGAAGGCTCCAGTTTTCAGTTCTGTAAAAACCTGCACCCAAGAAACGATTGGCGGCTTGTTCATTGTCAAGATCAATTTCAAACACTGGATCTACAAATACTGGTGAATCATAAAATCTGAACCAATTAATAACCGCAGAAAGTTTTCTGGGGTCATTGAGTGAGGGTTGTTTTGCTCGATTAAATTTAATTTTTACGGTATTTTTTACTTTCTGCTGGTTCATCAAATAGGCCATATCTCCGGGTTGAACGACTTTAAAGTCATTTTTATCAACTTGGCTAGTTAGGCTTTGAGCTAGCTCGAGTTTTTTCAGGGCGTCAGGCCCAGTTATTACTATATGAATGGGAATGAATAACGGTCTAAAGTCGACGCTGTTCGCAATGTCTTTTAGTTTACCTAATAAATCTTGACTCGAGGGCAAGCCTTCATTGTTGATCTGATCGATGGCAATACCTATTCTTGTCCATTTGGCCTTTTCCCCCAGCTCCAGTGTCCCACCCGGGATCTCATGGTAGCCATCAATAAACAAAGAGGGATAAGTCATGGTTTCTTGATACGATTTCATCGTTTCAATGCTGGTGGCAGAGGTGTTATTTAATACCTGTATTGCCCGCATGTCAAGCTTCTCAAGCTGCTGATTGGAACGGTCTAGATAGTTTTCCAGATGTTCTTTTGGAAATTCGGAAGGATAAATGTAGCCATCTCCTGAAGTAGAACCAACAAAATAATCCTGCATTGAACCTTTCTCGTAGTAGTATTCCAGCATAGCTGGACCGAACTCGAGAAGCTGCTCCGGCATTTCCCAGCCCAGAGGAATCTTACCCCTAATCGAGGTGTCCCATAACCCGCCGAATCCGTTATTTACGCACCAAAGCGCATCACCGTCCGAAACGAGAAAAGTGAGGTAAATTTTATCTTCTAATTTCAAGTCTCTATCGATATTGTTCTGCTGGAAAGTCATATCTGCGGGCATCCTTTGGTGAAGAGAGAAGTTCGGAGCCCATGAGGATGTAACTACCGTAAGCCCGTGATTGCTGACCTGACTCACGTGGCTGGTTTCCGGATTTCCCGTCACCCAACCAAAAACCCTACCACCAACCTCTATATCAGAGAAAAATTGGGACCTAAGTTCTCTTTCCTCAGGATGGGAATCAAAGCTTGAGAGAGTCATTGCGAAGGCTTTACGACTTATTAGAAAGTCCCGTATTTCTGGATTTACCCAGTGACCAATTATGCTTTCAGTTTCAGCTTGACTTGAATCAATAACTG
>JAGXLB010000068.1 GCA_018334915.1 Candidatus Bipolaricaulota bacterium | reverse complement strand
ATAACAAGGCTGCAGGTAACAGAGTCAGAGCTGACCCGGCTGATAGGATCATTGTTAGGGCGACGAGCGACCCCAGAGTCGCTATTGGCGTAAAGCTCGACGCGAGCAAGACGCCAAACCCGACAGCCACGGCAATTGCGTTAAAGAATATTGCCTGTCCGGTTGTTCTGGTGGCACCTATAACAGCGGATTCGGGGGATTCTCCTCGGTCCAACTCGAGCCTGTAGCGGGATATAAAGTGAATTGTGTAGTCGACCCCTATTCCGATGGCGATACTGGCCAGCATAGTCGTCGCGTTGTCCAGTGGTATTCCCAGCAGTCCCATCAACCCGAAGTTAACCCCGATCGTGAAACCCAGCGGTATGGTGCTCAGTAAGCCAAATTTGACCGATAGGAAAATGAGCCCGACTATAACCGCGACGGCAAACAGAGCTATCGAAAGACTAATTACCTGGCCCTTTACGAGCAGGTCCGTCAGCACCTTAAAGAGATAGCTGGAGCCAGTTACCTGAACGTCAAATTTCTCTCCCGCAATCTTTTTCGCATCTCTCTCAACCCGGTTTATTATCTCCGACAGCTTACTGCTGCTCACCGAAGACATCCGGACGTTGATCCTTGCCCTGTCGTAGTTGTAATTGACCAGCTGTTTGGAGTCATCGCTCTCGCCGGACATTTCGTAGAGCAGAATTTCCTGAGAAACCCCGTTTTTCGACCCGGGGATACTCTTCTCCCCCGTTAAAGCTTTATTTATCTCGGTTACCAGGTCGGCGATTGACATCGAGTAACCGACCTGCTCGATTTCACCCAGCTGGTCCTGTAATTCGAGCATTCCGTTCAGTACTTCCGGGTCTTTTATATCTCCGTTTACGACGACAGATAGGTTTTCCGAGCCGCCGAAGCTATTATCTATTACCTCGGTCGACTTTCTGATCTCGCTGTTCGGGCGGAAAAAACGCAGAGTGTTGGTTTCGACGGTCAGCAGCGTCGCTCCGTAAGCGGCTATACCTAAAATTAGTATTCCGACGACGAGAATGGCCGTTTTGTGGCCTACCACGAATTCCCCTAGGTTCGCCAGTATTTCACTTCCCTGCTTGTCGGATTGATTTTCTTGAGCTGACTTCTTCTTGCGTTCCGCATGATCTGTTAGTGATAAGAAGGCGGGAATCCAGGTAATGGAAATAATCAACGCGGCAATTACTCCGAAGCCGATGAATAACCCAAACTCCCCTACCTGACTGACGGGGGAGGTAGTTAACGTGAGGAAGCCCACCGCCGTGGTAACGCTGGTTAATACGATTGCCGTACCAATGTGCTTGATGACGGTATCAATTGCCTGGCCCAGCTTCAGGCCTTCCCCTAATTTGTGATAATAATCGTTCAGAATGTGTATCGCGTCAGCTACCCCGATAGCGATAAGCATTACTGGCAGGGTTGTGGAGATCATCGACATCTCCGTCCCGGTCAACGCCATTAGCCCAAGAGTCCATATCGTACTGAGAAGAACTACTGAAAGGGGAATATAGACTCCACCGGCAGTCCTCAGAGTAAGGTAAAGTACGAATGCAAGCACGCCGACGACGATCGGAACCAGCGTAACAAGGTCGTTTTTCATTGACGACGTCATTTCCGCATTTACCGCCGGCCCGCCGGCGATGTAAAAGTCTTTCGGGGTTTTTTCTCCTTCGATGATATCGTTTAGGTCGTCATAAACGATGCTGTCCGACGAGTCCTCCGAGAGTTCAACCAGGAATCCCGCGTATTTTCCGTCGCTGGATAGTACCGTACCCCTCAGCGTCTGAGTTTTTTCTACGTAATCTTCTATTCCTGGGATTTGTTCTGCTTTCACCCCAGACTCGGGCACCAGGTCGGAGACATTCAGAGTTCCCCCGCTTCCCTCCAGCCTCTTGGCGTTCGCGATGCTCCGGACATCATTCACACCCTCGACCTGACTAAATTTTTTGGTCAAGTTGCTGATCCTGGAGAGAGTCTCTTCGCTGAAAACCTCGTCGTTCCGGTAGGCGACAATTATCGTGTCCGTTCCTCCAAAGGTTTCGGTAACCTCGTCGTAAAGCTCTTTTGCCGGATGAGATGAGGGCAACATGTCGTCGACGGAATTGTCGATTTGGAGACCTGGAATCCAGAATCCGAAAAACAGAGTTATCAGTAAGACGACGATTATCGTGGTCTTCGGGAAATTAGTTATCGAGACTGATAAGCTCTCGAGCCACTGGGTTAGTTTCCGGCTGATATCCATATTGCTCCTCCTCTCTTACAGTAAAGTTAGTTAATACTCACTAATTTGATTTAAAAAAATTAAGGCTCTACCGACCGGCTAAATACGTCCCACAGTTCTTCGCTGTCCCGGGTGAGAGAATCATCTCTGCCCGACAGGGACCACAGCAGCACTTTTGTCTGAATAAGACCGATAAACATAAGTGATATTCCTTCGGGGGCCATGTCGGATTTAATGACTCCCTGGTTTTGTCCCTTTTCAACGAGCTCCTGAATAAACTTTTTCCTCTCTGATACTACGTTCAGGAGAAGCCCTCTTAATTGTTCATCGTCAAAATGAATGTCGTCGGAAAAAAGCAGCCTGGCGTTCCCGGGGTGCTCTTCAATGTACTCCAGGTGACGAAAGAAAACACGTTTCAGCTTTTCCCTGGCCGGCTTTTCGGTCGGTATCTTTGCAAGCTCCGACCTCATGCGTTGCCCGACGAACTTTATGCTGGAACTGATTATATCGTATTTTCCGTCAAAATGTCGGTAAAGGGCAGCTTCCGAGATTCCAACTCGGTCGGCGATGTGAGCTGTCGTCAGGTTCTGGGTACCGCTTTCCGCCAGCAGCTCCAGACTCGCCTCGATGATTTCTCTCTGTCGTGTATCGGTATCTTTTCTGGTCATAATTATTCCTTACCCCTGAGTTGTTAGTATATGTTAACTAACTTGCAGTAATTATTAACCGACGGGGGAGACTTTGTCAACCCACAACTTTGTGATATTTGGAACCAGGGTGAGATGTTTGGCGCGAGCCTCTAGTTGCTCGGGAGTTTGCGCAGGTAGAATTGGTCTTCACCGAACTCAGTTCGTATGAGTTCGTCTTCCTCTAAAAGTTCCTCGACGATATCCCATTCCGCCCCCGCTTCCTGTAACAGTTCATCCACTCCGCTTTTTCTCATCGGGTGCACGGACGTAATGCTTAGCAGGTCTTCCCTTGCGTTACCGGTCGAGGAAAATTTGTCTCCTTCGTATCCTAAAAGATATTCCACGTTATCGAGATTATCGTTGAAGATTTTATAGGCCCTCGTTATGCTTTCTTCGCTCGCCGGTTTCGCCCAGCTCTCCGCCGGAGGCCTGGTTGGTACGGCAATGTAAGGTTCGTCCGGACCTACCTGGCCCAGAAAGTTTCCTATCCGGTTCACTTCTACCGTAGAATCGTTGTGGCCCTCTAATAACATCGTTTCCGTGGCAAGTGTTCCGTCGAATTGATTCGCGAAATCTTCTATACCCTCTAGTATTTTATTAAGACTCAGAGATTTGTGGGCGCGGTTGATCTTTCGCCATATACTCTCGCTGACTGCGTCGACTTTTAGCGAGACCCAATCCGCTTTCGCCAAGTCCGACTTCACAGCGTCGTCCCATATTAGTGAGGCGTTGCTTATGACCGCGACGTCAATTTCGAGAGATGCTACCAGATCTATTTCTTCTCCAAGTCGTTCTTCCAGTGTGGGTTCTCCGTCGGGAACAAAGCTCAGGTAGTCTACCTGGATTCCATTATCTCTGGCCTCCTGGACTTTACGGTCGACTTCCTCTTTTATTTCTGAGGGATCGTAAAAGTTCTTTCGCTTCGATTGAAGATCCAGGGTGGTTCCCAGCTGGCAGTAAATGCAGGAATAAGTGCAATTTTTTGCGGGAATATTATTAATTCCCAGGCTCCGACCGAGCCTTCTGGAGGGTACGGGTCCGTAGGCTTTCATCGACAATTTTCCTTTACTGATCGTCTTCTTGGTTTTTAGCCTCTTCGTCCTTGTCCAGAATATCTTCTATCCTGTTCAACCTTTCCAGGCTGCGATCGAGTTTGAAGGTTAATTCGGGAGTGAACCTGGGGTTTAACTGGTGGGCAAGGTTGGTTCTGAAGAAGCCCTCTTTGTCGTTAAATTTCTCCAGGGATCTTTCCTTTTCTTCTTCGTCCCCTATGACGTCGACGTAGACGTCCGCGTATTTGAAGTCATCGCTCAGCTCCACGTCCGTTACGGTGGCGAAGTCGAACGTATCGTCCCTGGCGTCTTTTTCAATAATCTTTGCCAGGGCCCGCTTGAATTTTTCTTCTTTTCTCTTTTTGGCTTTACTTCCCATTATAGAACCTCTGTGGACTGCCGTTCTATTTGAAGGTTTTTCACTTTGGCCGCCTCGTCGGCGATCTGAGACATCTTTTTGTGGTTTAGATCGCTACTTTTGGCGATATGCGCGAAACCGAGTGTAGCCGACTTCGGGTCGTTCTCTCCGTCCAGTTCGTTTATTGAAATATTGTAGTTGTTGCGGATTCTGTGAATAAAGGGTTGAAGAATTGACCGTTTCTCCTTGAGCGAATTTGCGCCAGGGATGACAAATTCTACTTTTAAAACCCCTATACTCATATCAATCTCCGTCGGTAGAACGGGTTAAAAAGCCTCAACCCTCTTTTTCGTAAAAGCTTCCAGCCTGTCTCCCTCTTTGAAGCCTTCAAAATCCTCGACCGAAATACCACATTCGTAGTCCTCGCCGACTTCCTTAACGTCTTCCTTGAATCTCTTCAGGCTTTCTATCTGACCATCGTGGACTAATTCTCCGTCCCGCCAGACCTTGATCAGGGACTTGTTCGTGACTTTACCTGAATCGACGTAGCATCCGGCAACCTGCCCGGATCCAGTTATATCGAATACCTCTCGAACTTCGATTTCGCCGATCTTGACCTCCTCGTACTGTGGTCCTTTGACTTCACCGATGGCCCGCTTGACGCTGTCGACGAGATCGTAAATTATGTTGTAAGTCTCGACCGGAATATCCAGCTGCTCGGATTTCTCTTCCGCTTTCGTCCTTATCTTAACTCCGAATCCTACGACTGCGGAATAGTTTTCCGAGGAGGACGCGAGCATGATATCGCTTTCGGATACGTCGCCCACTCCCTCGTGGAGTACTTCTATTTCGATATCTTCGACTTCAATCTCGTCCAGTTCCTGTTTAACCGCGTCGAGAGAGCCCCGGGAACTGGCTTTAATTACGAGGTCGAGGTTGTCCTTTTCTGCCTTGGCAAAGAGGTCCTCGACGGAGGGTTTTGCCTTACGACTCTTGATTTTTTCCTCTTCTTTCCTTTCCTGGGCTATTTCTTTAGCTTTACCTAGGTCGTCAAACCTCTCGATACTGGCCCCGGCTGGAGGCACGTCCTTGAGCCCCATAATTTCCACTGGTTTGCTCGGTCCGGCTTCGTCTATTTGTCCGGTTTCGTCGGAGAGAGATTTTACCCTGCCGTAGGTGTTTCCAACCAGGAGAGAGTCTCTGGGCCGTAGCGTCCCTTCCTGGATAATTGCTGTTGCAAGAGGACCCATGCGTGAATCAAGGTGGCTCTCGACGATAAAGCCCTTCAATTCTCCTTCGGGGTCCCCGGTAGGGTTCTCCATTTCCGCGACGAGGCTTAACATGTCCAGCAGATCCTCAACGTTCTCTCCCGTGAGTGCGGAAAGCTGGACCATAATCGTGTCGCCTCCCCATTCGTCCGGGGTAAATCCTTCCCGGGCAAGCTGGTTCATCGTTTCCTGGGGATTGGCGTTGTTTTTGTCTATTTTATTGATAGCTACAATCATCGGAATATCCGCTGCTTCTATATGAGCGATGGCTTCTTTCGTCTGTTCCATTATTCCGTCGTCCGCGGCTACAACGAGAACCGCAACATCCGTCGCCTGAGCACCGCGAGATCTCATAGAGGTAAACGCCTTATGTCCCGGAGTATCTATAAACGTGAACTTGTTGCCCTCCCATTCTATCTGATAGGCACCGATGGACTGAGTGATACCACCTTCTTCCTTATTGGCCACGCGCGCTTCTCTTATCGTGTCAAGCAGGGTTGTTTTCCCGTGGTCGATGTGCCCCAGTACCGAAACCACCGCGGGTCGGGTGGGACCTTCTTCCTCCTCCTCTACCTCTTCCGGTTCTTCAGGCACTTCCTCTGTTTCTTCTTCTTCCTCTACTGGTTCCTCGGTCTCCTTTTCCTCCTTTTCTTCCGGTTTACCCTCCTGCTCTTCGTAAAGATCCAGAATAAGGTTGTATTCCTCGTCGTCCACGGTATTTAAGGGCGTCAAATCCCCCATACCGAGCTCCTCGAGGATACCCAGCATTTCTTTAGACTCCAATTCTAGCTCGTCGGCGATTTCGTAAATCCTGTGCTTTGACACTAAATTATCCCTCCAGACTCGCTACTCAAATTAAAAACCTCGTATTGATAAAATCGACCATTCACCAAAACTTGCCGAGGAAGCCCTGCAGCTTGCTGCAGGGAGTAATCGGCTGGTCAATTACCAGTTGATACCCTTAAAGTACTGTTGTCAATATCTTTCTTCAAGCCCCGTCCCTTGGACAGGATTCTTGACTCCTTTCCTTCCAGAGCAAACAGTAGATGAGCCAGTTATCCAGTTAATTGTAACTTCCCCGGTGACGAATTCTCACCCCGGTTCCGTTTGAATATTTCTTAAAGAAGTAAAACTCTAAACAGTATTATTCCCTTAATTTACGTGATCAAGCTTCCAGCTTGTCCGGATTGTTCTTTGTTAGCCCAGGGTTCACATTAGACCGAGTAAACCAGGTTTAGGGGTTAATTTTAAAGTTGAACCCTGTAAGATCGCACTAATGCTACAATAACTGAGCTTAGTATAAGATTTGCCAGGTTAATATCCAACCTCAATCGGGGAATTATCCCATTATCCGTCCTAGCAGATCCTGGGTACGGGATCTCCCAGCGGAGCTTCCAGAAACCTTCTTCCCCCGATTTCCGTTTCCATGATTACTTTGCCGGTCCATTCCTGGTTAACTTCTCCAATTATCCGGGCGTCACGGCCAAGTGGATGGCTTTTCAACCCCTCCACGACTTCCCGAGCCGATTCCTTCGCCGCCGTGATTATTGCTTTTCCTTCGTTTGCGACTTCGTATGGGCTTATCCCTATAAGTTCGGCAATCCCGGATACGGCTTCTTTAATGGGCACTAATTCTTCCTGGATCGTTAGCCCGAGATCGCTCTTTTCTGCCATTTCGTTCAGTGCGGCGGCAACTCCACCTCTTGTTGGATCCTTCATGGCTGTTATATTCCCGGATTTCCTGGCCCTTTTGAGCAACTCGTTTAACGGGGCGATATCGGATTTTAGCTCCGTTCTAAAGCTGAGCCCTTCGCGGTATTGCATTATCGCCATACCGTGGTCGCCGATCTTCCCGGTAAGGATTATTTTATCTCCCGGGTTCATTCCCGCGTCGTTGATGGGCTCCTTTGCCAGCCCTATTCCCGCGGTATTTATTGCTATCCCGTCCATATCACCTTTCTCCAGTACTTTGGTGTCCCCGGTAACTAT
Source organism: Candidatus Bipolaricaulota bacterium (assembly GCA_018334915.1). Classification (GTDB taxonomy): domain Bacteria; phylum Bipolaricaulota; class Bipolaricaulia; order M55B111; family M55B111; genus JAGXLP01. The sequence goes on along the minus strand of JAGXLB010000068.1, from coordinate 5,130 downwards.
CGGAACTCCCGATTCGGTGGACGATTCTTCCATTGAAGTCAAGACCCTATTGAGCTTCGAGATCGGAAACCCTTCTTCCATGACAAGGCTGGAGGTCAGAGCAACTGGATCAGCTCCCATTACGGCGAGGTCGTTGACTGTGCCACATACTGCAAGTTTTCCTATATCTCCCCCGGGAAAAAATAACGGGTTTACGACGTGACTATCCGTCGTCAGCACCAGCGTTCCTTCGGCCGGCAAATCTATCGTGGCTCCGTCGTCCAGCTGATCGAGCCCTATCTCCCCGGCGGTCTTATTGGTAAAAGTCTTTAATACGTGATTCTCGATCAGCTCACCCATTGCCCGCCCGCCTGCGCCGTGAGTTAGCTGAACCGTTTCTTCTTCTGATTCTGAGTTATTCACAGCTTTGGTCTACCTCCGTATCTATACCAGATATTACACATCGCTTCCTCTCCGACCATGCAGGGCCCATGTGGACTTTCCGGAGTGCATTTATCTTTGAATAACTTACACTCTTCCGGTGTAGCCCGGGCGGTAATAACCTGGGGACATAGACAATTTGGTGATGTTTCTTCGGCTTGCCGGGGTTCGACCTCGAACCTCTCCCGGGCGTTCCACTTTTCGTAATCCCGGTTAAGAGTTAACCCTGAGTTCGGAATCGTCCCGATCCCTCGCCAGGTAGTGTCCGTTTCTTTAAATACATCTTTTATCAACTTTTTGGATTTGGAATTCCCTTCGTGGTCAACTGCCCTGGTGTATCCATTTTCCGCTTTTGGATCGCTAATCGACAGCTGGTTCAGTATCAACCCCAGGGAGTAAAGTATATCCAGCGGTTCAAACCCCCCGACCACAATCGGAATATCGTATTTATCGGCGAGTTTTTCGTAAGGTTGGACCCCGATGATAGTTGAAACGTGACCGGGAGCGATAAAACCGTCTATGTCGTTATCGGGCAGTTCAAGCAGGCTCTCCATTGCCGGGGGAATAAGTTTATTACTCGGCAGTATGCTGAAATTTTCGGGGGGGTGGTCTTCCAGTACTGCGGCGGTCATGGGAGTTGTCGTCTCGAACCCGACGCTTAAAAATACGACCTGTTTATCGGTACCTGCGGCAATTTTTACGGCTTCACTCACGCTGTAAACTAGCCGAACGTCAGCTCCTTCCGACTTCAATTCACTTAGGGATTTGGCCGTTCCCGGGACGTTCATCATATCCCCGAAGGCAGCCACAATTGCACCGCGCTCAGCAAGCTGTAGCGCCGCGTCCAGGTCCGACGTTGGGGTAACACAGACCGGGCAGCCGGGTCCTTCTCTAATATCTATTCGGTCGGGAAGCAAACTGCGAAGACCGTTTTCGGTAATTGATACTTCGTGGGTGCCACAAACATGGACTATCTTAATCCGCCGGTCCGGAACCTGCCGGTTTATAAGCTGGACCAGTTTATCGGCCCGATCCCTGTCTTTGAACTTAAACTTCACGTTCTTCCTCCAGCTGTTTGTTCGTCTCTATAAGCTCGTCGAATAGGGACAGGGTTTCCTGGGCCTCTTCGGGGGATAGTTTCTGAATGGCAAAACCGGTATGGACTAACAGGTAGTCGCCCTCGACAACGTCTTCACTAAGTGTATCGAGCCTGACTTCTTGTTCGACACCCCCGACATCTACGGTAGCGCGGTCTTCATCAACATTGAGTACTTCTCCAGGTATTGCAAGACACATAGAGTTAATCTTCCTCCAGGTTATTAATAGAATGGTAAATTATACATCGGGTGTATTCCAGTGGAAACCTTATAGAGAGCACGATGAACGAAGGTTTGCACATTAAACATTCCCTTGCCATACTTTTTTGAGGTGATTAATTATGTTTCTGACCGGAGAAGAACTCAAGGATTACGTGGATGGAATAATTCACGAGGAGACCCAGCTATCCGAGACCGGAATCGATCTGACCGTAGACAATATAATGAAACCTACCTCGCCCACCGAATTGGACTTCGGCGGAAGCGAAGAAAAGTTAGGAGACCTGGAGATAGTTAAACCCGAAAAAAGGTCCCCTGAAGACGACTACGGCTGGTGGAACCTTGAAGGCGGTATTTATATAATTGACTTTAACGAAGAGATCAACGTTTCCGAGGGACTTGGGATAGTTGTTCCTCTGGATAGGATGACTTCAGGCGGATCGTTTCATCATCCTTTGGTGTTCACCGGCCGCATGGAAGGAAGACCGGTTCTTTACGTTTGTGAGTCGGGGTTGAATCTCAAAGAAAACGCTCGGGTCAGTCGACTGATTTCGCGGAGGTAAAGTGGGAAATTTGCAGTACGTCCTGATAGCACTTATCGTCTTCGGACTGGATAGGATCAGTAAGTTTCTAGCGGCAATCGGGTACCAGGGGGGGCATCCGGTATTTTTTCGAAACGGGTTCTTTTCCCTCCGGTACGTTAAAAACTCGGGTGGGGCGTTTGGACTCTTCCCGAGAAAAGGCTATCTGTTTCTTTTGGTAACGATGATCGCGGTAGGCCTGCTGGTTTATCTTCTTTTCTTCTCGGGCCTCCAGCAAACCGTAACGAAAGTCGGACTAGCTTTTTTGCTCGGTGGGTCCCTGGGTAATTTGATGGATAGGATTCTGTCCGGCGCTGTAATCGATTTTATTCAGGTATGGAGGGCTCCCATCTTTAACCTCGCCGACGTTGCCATAGTGACTGGAGCCGGCCTGGTAGTACTTATGCTTGCAGGAGGTTCGAGGTTTATTGGGCAATAGCTTTGCCGGTAGTCTTATAGTATTTGAGGGACTTGACGGGTCGGGCACTACAACCCAGTCGGGTCTTTTAGCTAATTACCTGAAAGAGAAAGGTTATTCGGTGCTTGAAATCGAGGAACCGGGTGGAACAACACTTGGTCGGGCGGTACGGGACCTCCTGCTGGGGGATCACGGAATGGATATAAAACCGCTTAGTGAACTTTTTCTCTACGAGGTGTCCCGGGCTCAACTCGTGAGGGAGAAAATTATCCCCGAACTGGAAAAGGGCACCGTGATTATTTCGGATCGGTTTGCCATTTCATCCGTGGCTTACCAGGGGCATGGGCGAGGAATACCAATTGACGAGGTTAAGGCACTGAATGCCGTAGCACTGGACGGGGTAGAGCCCGACGCGACAATTTTCCTGGATATTGACCTGGAGGAGCGAGATAAACGAAGTTCCGGGGAGAAGCCTGACCGGATTGAAAAAGAAGCCCGGGAATTTTATAAACGAGTAAGAGAAGGTTACCTTGAGGAAATCCGCTCTATGGACGAGGCAATCCTGATAAACGGTTCTCTGCCTAAAAAAGAGATTTCCCGCAGGGTGATTTCCAGACTCCAGTCCGAGCTTCTATAGGATTGTGTGATTAGAGTCGAGAAAATTGGTATGATATTAGAGTGAGAAAATTCTGAGACATCAACCATTAGGAGGTAAAATAGTGACTGATCAGGAGCTTGATGTGGGGACCGACAGCCCAGCCGAAGTAGACTTCAAATGTGCCACCAGGGATTTAATCTACGGTATGGATATAGTAAAGAGGAGTATTGGGACCGGGCGGGATATGCCAATACTGTCCGGGGTAAAACTGGAAATAAGGGACGAAGAGCTCAAACTTACCTCTACGGATCTAGAAATGACTACTAGATGTACGGTTCCGATATCAAACCTCGAGGGCGCATCTACGGTTGTACTCAAGGGTGACGTGTTGGCAAAAATAATGCAGCGGATTCCGGAGGACGGAGAAGTGAGGCTTAAATCCGATCCGGAAGAAAACCAGAAGGTGGAACTCTCCTCGGGCCCGATTAATTTCGATCTGTTTCAGTTATCCACGGAGGATTATCCGAGTGTTGACGAACTGCCGGAGGAGCCCATAGCAAAAATAAACGTGGACGAGCTAAAAAACGCGATAAAACAGACCACGTTTGCCGCTCTGAAGGCGAAAGAGACGACCAGGCTATCGCTGACAGGAGTAAAGACGATTTTCGAGGAAGACCAGCTAAAGATGGTTGCTACTAATGGATACAGAATGTCTGTCAAGACCATACCCCTTTCCGAAGTAGAAGAACCGACGGACCTGCTTATAGAGTCCGGTGCTCTGACAGAACTGGATAGGATTCTTTCCGGGACGGATTCCGACGAAGTTTCTGTCTATGCATCGAAGTCGGAAGTATTCTTTGTCTCCGACGACGTGGTCTTTTCTGACAAACTTATAATGGAACAGTTTCCAGAGTACGAGGCGGTCATACCGGATGAAAACGAGTTACCGCTTAAGCTCGATAGTGACAGGACCATGGAAACACTCGCCCGGGCGGAAATCACGGCCTCCGAGGAATCCGGTGCGGTAGAACTGCGAGCGGAAGAGGGATCGGATGGCCTGACAATGTATTCTTCGTCTCCTGAAAAGGGTGAACTGGAAGAAATTGTCGAACTGCTCGATCCAAGTAATGGGAGCGTCGAGATATCCTTCAAGGCGGAGTTCTTAATAGACGCTCTGCGCCGAATGAGTGCTGACGAAGTGATCCTCTGGTTGCGGGATTCGGAGACTGCGGGATTGCTGGAACCTGCGAAAGGGGAAGGCGACTTCCTATACGTCTGCATGCCGATATCGGCCGAGCGGTAAGAGTAACTAGATCATTACCCACCGGCGTATTTAATGTCCATTTTGAATAACTGCTCTCTGGCACTTACCTTGCTGCCGGATTTTTTCTACTGGTAGGTTTTAACGGCTAAATCAGTTGCAAGGTAAGTGGCAGAGAGTTTGTAGAAAAAATAAAGTCAACTTTCATAAATTAAGTTTCGACTTCACCAAAACTTGCCGAGGAAGCCCCAGGGCACCCCCTGGGGAGGAATCGGCTGGTTTACCTCCGGCACTCAAATGAGACCTGCAACTTGGCTCAACTACTCTAGGCTAGTTCCAAGACTGTAGGGGAATAGGTAAAATTAACGGATTCTTAGCCCAAGCAGCTTTCCTCATTTGAGTGCTGGGTCTTCTTTTGTAAAAGACCAAAATCTGTAGTCAAATTTGCTTTTCTAATAGGGGTAGGGAAGACCCACTCGGGCCTCCCCTCCCTCCGAACCACACGTGCGGGTCTCCCGCATGTGGCTCTCCGGTCG
>JAGXLB010000258.1 GCA_018334915.1 Candidatus Bipolaricaulota bacterium | reverse complement strand
CATTTACCTTCTGGCAAGTTCATAAATACGGCTTTAGCTGGGAAGGAACCAGGGAACACTTCGAGAAAGCCATCGAACTCTCCCCAAAAAACCTGGGAAACCACTTCTCCTATGCCTACTATTATGCCCTCAATAGGGATAAAGAAGATTTAGCCAAAAAATTACTGCAAAGGGTTATCCAGGATCCTCTTGGAGATGAGTACCCTTTGATGAATATGATAGCTAAAAAAAAGGCAAAGATACTTATGCAAAGGGTTGAAATTTAACTACTTCAAACGCGGCCATGAACCTAATCAGAGATTTTCCTGCTCTCTATACTAATTTGATTCTAAATTTTTCAGGATTGAGGTTACGACCAGTTGAAGACTAGTTACCGTTTCTTAGGAATTGTTACGAACTAGTTACGAAATTTGTAGGGAAAAATTTCAATCCGATAACGTTACTCTAAAAGCAATTATACTAACCAATATTCCAGTAATACACCGGGGTAGCACCAGTAGCCCCAAAAGAATATTACCTAAAAGTTGAACGGATTTACCTAACATCCAGGGTGAAAACTCAGATGAATGCATTTTGAGCTAATTAAAGTCTTACCAGGCAACAAAGGTTGCAAATTGCCCTTTTCCAAAGTAGCGAGGTCTATTATAATGAGTGGAATATGGCTAATAACAAAAAGATATCAGTAATAATTCCTGCCTACAATGAAGAAGACTGGATCAAGTTACCCCTCAAAAGTCTAAAAAGGCAAGAGTTCGATGGTAATTACGAGGTTATCGTGGTGAACAATGCAAGCACCGACAATACCGGAAAGATAGCTAGAGAGTACGGAGCCAAGGTAGTTGAGGAACCTGAAAAAGGATACACGAGAGCTTGCCAAACGGGGTTTGAATCAGCAAACAACTCTATAATCGCCTTAACAGATGCAGATACTAGAGTCTCATCTAATTGGCTTGCCGAGATCAAAAGCTCGTTTTCAAAACCTAGTGTAGTCGGGACTTATGGACCAATTACCTTCCATGATGATGATGGCTACTACAATTGGTTGGCAAAGTACGGTTTTACTGCCTTTTTAATAATTAACGATTGGTTAGGGAAACCTCACTTAGATGGGTTTAACATGGCAGTCTCAAAAGAAGCATTCCTAGAGGTAGGGGGATTTAATCTTTCTATGCAGTCCGCTTCAGATGTGGAACTATCACAAAGGTTAAAAGAGTGTGGAAAAATCATCTATAATAGAGATATGACTGTGCAAACCTCTGCTCGGAGATTAAAGGACTGGGGTCTGAAGTTTTTTATCCACCATGCAATTAATTACTTCAACGTTGTTTGGCTCCAGAAGCCAGAGAAGGCTCGTGATTTCGACGACATCAGATGAATATCTTCATATTTGGCATTGACGGGGCTGCTCCAAGTCTTGTGAGTAAGTGGATTGACCAAGGTCACCTTCCTAGTCTACAAAAAATTAGGAATGAGGGACTATCAGGCAAACTTGAGAGTACATTCCCACCAATAACAGGTCCCGCCTGGACATCCTTCCAAACAGGGGTCAATCCAGGGAAACACGGGGTATTCAACTGGCTCGATCTCTCAGAGTCCTACAGGGGGAAAACAATAGATCAGAGCTCAATAAAAACTAGGACTATATGGGATATAATTAGCCACAAGGGTGGAAAAGTCGGCATCCTATCTTTGCCACTAACCTATCCTCCAGAAGCTGTAAATGGGTTCTTAGTTCCAGGTTTCTTAACCCCCTGCGACGATAAAGCACCTAGTTATCCCCAAGAAATCAATCAATCTTTATATAAGAACGTGCCCAATTTTGAATTTACGCCACCTTTTTTCTCCCCACTATTGACGCCAAGAAAATGGGTAAAGAAATTAAAGTCAACAACTAGAGCAAGGGGGGCAGCTGCAAGGTTTCTTTATAAGGAACACGAACCCACAACTTTCATGGTACATTTCTTTTCGACGGATCACGTACAGCACAAACTATGGGATTACAGGGACGATGAGTGGGACCCGAGACTAGAAGTCTTTAAGGAAACCGACCGGCAAATTGGAAAACTAATGGAAATTGCACCAGAGAACTCTACCTTTATTGCTATGTCAGATCATGGTTTTGGACCAATGCGTAGAGTTTTTAACGTTAACAACTGGTTACATCAGATAGGCTATTTAAAATTTAATCGAAGCATAAGAACCTTAGCGAAAAAGAAGTTATCGGATTTTGGCCTCACAGAAGAAGCACTCAAACCACTAGGTGAGCGACTCTACCCATTAGCACAGCGATTGAATTTAATTGATAACCCCGCCATTGATACTTTAACCGACGGGAAAATCAACACACTATTCCTTTCGCATCGAGACGTAAATTGGAGTGAGACAATAGCTTATTCTCGTTCTGACATCGGCCACATAAGGATCAACCTCGACAATTACGAGAAACAGGGAATTAGTGGCAAAAAGTCTTATAAAATGCTTCAAAAAGACCTAATGAGTAAATTAGAAGACGTCAAGTTACCTGATAGTGGAAGAAAACTTGCTGAGTGGATAAAGCCCAAAGAAGAGGTTTATCACGGACCTTTTACGAGAAACGCACCGGATATCTTATTTAATCCTTTACCTAGGAAAACTGCTGCATATGGCGCAGTAATGTTTGCTTCTTCTAATGTTTTTGATCTCGATCCTTCCTTTGATCCAGGACACCATCGGAGAGATGGGATATTATTTGCTTCTGGGCCCACAGTAAGTCATTGCGGTAAGGATGCTTCTATATATGATATTGCACCCACCATACTAAACCTTCTAACATACCCAATACCTGAACAGATGGACGGGAAGGTTATCGAAGAGATTGCTCCTAGAAAACCTAGTTACAATCGGCTAAGTAATTTCTATAAGAGACAAAAACAAAGAACTAAACGAACCAATGGAAATGAGTCTAGGGAAAAGTTACAGAATCTTGGCTACCTCTAGGGAATCACGCGCCAAGAAGGTGCTATCATGACCACATTCGTCATCGCACTGGACGGAGCAAGTCCGGATTTAATAAATAAATGGATAGATGAAGGCGAGCTAAAAAATCTGGCGAAAATTAAGAGTCAGGGGCTTTCGGGTAAGTTAGAAACGACATTCCCTCCCCTTACCGGACCGGCATGGTCGTCGTTTCAGACCGGAGTTAATCCGGGGAAACACGGGGTATACAGCTGGCTCGACATGTCACGGTCCTATAAGGGTGAGGTGATCAACAGCAGTTCAATTAAGGTAAGGACTGTCTGGGACCTGTTCAGCCGCAGGGGCGGCAAAGTTGGTCTGGTATCGCTGCCGGTAACTTATCCGGTCGAGAAGGTCAACGGTTTCTTAA
>JAGXLB010000257.1 GCA_018334915.1 Candidatus Bipolaricaulota bacterium | reverse complement strand
GCCCTGTTCTCCGGAGGGCGGCATTTTACCACGTTTGTTATGTACACTTCACTTCGCTGGAAGGAGACGGAATCCAGTATTTCTGTCAACTTATTCCCCGCCCGACCGACAAAAGGTCGCCCCTGTTTGTCTTCTTGTGCTCCGGGACCTTCGCCGACGAAAAGAACGTCTGTATTCCCATCTCCTTCGCCGGGAACGGCATTTGTCCGATTCTCCGATAACCTGCATTTAGTACAATTTCTTATTTGCTCCGCAATTTCCTCTAAATCCAATCGAAACAAACCCTTTTCGGTAGAATTATCTGCCATGGGCCACCCGGTTTTCATGATTGGTTGGAATCTAAATGGAGCGGGCAACGGGATTCGAACCCGCGACTTACAGCATGGGAAGCTGTCGCTCTACCACTGAGCTATGCCCGCATTCGACAATATTATAACGACAGGCGGCTTGTCTCACAACTTACCGATCAGTTATTCGTTTATGATTCAAGAGGCAGTGGTTAACCGAGCCTGTGAACGTTTGATCCAACAAATTATTCAACAATGAGCAAGCTTACATCGGCCTTAAAGTCCCCGCAAATACCTGCCGGGTAGCGTGGACCTTTTGCTAGGACATCTTTTAGATTGGAATCTACCATGACGTCTTGTGCCAGGTTTATATAGCGATTTTCTCTCCAGCAGATGTTCCCAAAAGTTCTCCTGCTTGTCTACCATACCCTTTTTATTCAAAGGTGTAAATTCATCGTTAACATACTCCACTTAATTTAAAAGTTGCAAGAGGGGAATGCTCAGATATGGCCTCCCGAGCATAACTGCCGCTAGCGTGAACATACTTTTCAGTAATTTCAACTTTTCCTCCCGTAAAATTTCTTCATTCAGATTACGATCTTAAATTTGTCACCTTTCCTAGAAATTAAAATCGTATCATCATAAATTGTTACTAGATTCCTTCTCTTCTTAATCCAGTTTCTGATTGTTTTATCGGTATCTGGCCGAGATGCAAATTTTCGTTCTTTTCTTCCTTTTCCAGAGACGAAGAAAGTATCCTTACCAGGTTCTTAATCGTTTACCTTCGCATAAATAAGTTCTGCTCGTCTTGAACCCATACTCAAAAAGCACTTTATGATTGTGTAGTTCCGAAATCCTATCCATGAGTTAGATTCTTTTTTGCAGTTTTGAGCAATGGTGGTATCTATAAATGGGGTTTCACGTACAAGTGAAAAAGGCCAAATGGTTTAAGCATCAACCAAATAAACCCGCTTAAATAGCCCTCAGCTAGTTCTTTGGCTCCCGCAGAACTTATAAGTATTTAACACACCACTGTCAAAATCTAATATTTTGGACTTTTCTAAAGATCCTCTGAGTAGAGTTTGCATATTCCTCCCAAAGATGATTTAATGAGAAGTGAAAGAAACATGGAATTAACAGGAGGCAAAAACAGTGATCTATACACAAAGGAAATACAACGCTGAATTGTTCGTAAAAGCTGCTATCGCTCTACTGACTTTAGTTACAATTGCAGCCTTCACTTTTTTCAACGCACCTGTTTTTGCAGAAGAGGAAAACGAAGTTACCGTACCCATAAACCAAGTAGTCAAAATGAGCAAGCTCTCTGCGGAACAATTGGCCAAAAGTAAGGTTACCGTACCACGTTCCTGGGTTGATCAGGAGTATCTGGAAGAACATTTTCCGCAAGAAGGAGAATCGAAATCAAAATCCTCCATAAGTAATATCCCCGACGGCACATACACCCAAAAGCCTGAGATCACTTCTGATCAAAATAATGCTATAGAAATCTCAAACTTCAGCTTCGAGCTAACTTACGACAAGGGAACTTTGTTGGAAGCAAAGGCAACCTTTTCCCTCAAAAGCGAATCGGAAGCTATCGAGGATGTCAGATTGGTCTTAGATGGAGACAATAGCTTAACACCTACGGATGGGGCCTATGATGAATCCGTTGAAGACTTCTCCTATACCACGAAGGGTTTAAAGGCAGGAAATCTCTATCGAGGAACACTTGAAGTCAGCAGTGAATCCAACTCTGACTCAATAGAATTCAAGATCTACCCTCGTGAATTCGTTAACATTGCGGACGATGACAAGAGTATAATTGGAGCTCATTATTATGCGTGGTATGCAGAAAACTGGAGCAACGTCGGAAACGTTTATACACCTTTATTGGGAACTTATAGCTCAAAGAATGAAGAAGTTGTTAATAAGCATATAGATTGGGCCACAGGCCATGGAATCGACACCTTAATTATAACTTGGAACGGAAAAGATAAGTGGACCGATAGTATAATTAAAAATAGATTGCTTAAATCTTATTTGATTGACGAAATAAGCTTCTTTCTCCTCTACGGTTGGGGTGGTAAAGTTGGCAAGGTGGATTTTAATAAAAATTATTACAGGAAAAAGTTTAAGTCTGATTTTAAGTACTTCAATCAAGAGTATTTTGATCACCCCCAATATCTTGAAATAAAAGGCAAGAAACCCGTTTTTCTATGGGGCAGTAAAGTAATGAGTGGCGATCTAGCTTCCGTTTTCAAGGATGTAAGAGAATTGTCAGGTAAATATGCAAATGATTTGTACCTAATAGGAACTGAAATGGGTTTTGGTCTGGTCAAAGAAAAGCCCTGGGTAAAAAAACGAATTAAACAAATGGAAATTTTTGATGCAATCAGTTCCTACACACAGTTATATCACGATTTTAAAGGGGATTACGAGTCATTCGTCGGTAAACACAAAGGGTTGTTTAGAGAACTTAATAGAAAGGTTCCAGTTGACTTCATACCCTACGTCCAGCCTGGGAATAATGCCAGTAAAAGTAAACCAAAGATTCCTGTATTAAAGAGGGACCCAGATATTTTTCGGGAATTTTGCCAAACAGCAAAAGAAAATGTTGAGGAAGGTTTAAACATTATATTCATAAGCTCTTGGAATGAATGGCCTGAGGGACATCAAGTAGAACCCGCAAAAGAGTATGGCTTCAAGTACCTGGAGATAATAAAGAATACCTTGGCAGGGAATTAAAATGAGTAAAATAAGCAGTACGGCTTTTTCCAGAGCAGGGACCCGTTACACCAATATCATAAAGCCAGCGGCAATAATCTTTATAATGACCCTGCTACTAGTGGTTCCAAATCCAAATTTAGCAGATGAGCAGGAAAAAGTTACCGTACCCATTAATCAAGTCGTCAAAACTTCCAAGCTCTCTGCGGAACAATTGGCCAAAAGTAAGGTCACGGTACCTCGTTCCTGGGTCGATCAAGATTACTTGGAAGAACATTTTCCGCAAGAAGGAGAATCGAAACCACAATCCTCTATAAGTAATATCCCTGACGGCACCTATACCCAAAAGCCTGAGGTCA
>JAGXLB010000256.1 GCA_018334915.1 Candidatus Bipolaricaulota bacterium | reverse complement strand
CCTCCTCTAGACCCTTCAATTGAGTCAGAGCTCAAGGAGATAATCAAGGAAATAGAAAGAAGGGAGCTTAGTTAGTGGTTTTAGCACGGTCAGGGGACGAATTAGTATTAATCTACCCTTAATAAGGCTCTGGGTAAATGGTCCTGTGATTGGCAACTTAACTGATTGTTACAAGAGGCTAAGATGAGTGAGAGTAACATTGTTAGATAATTTACTAATAAAACCATCTGGTCCAGCCTGCAATTTGGGATGCAGCTACTGCTTCTATCTAAACAAAAAGGTGCTCTATCCGGGTAAGACAAGGATGGACCTGGACACTGCCGAGTCGATGATTTCCCAGCTGATGGATAGCGGGGAACGAGCCACCTTCTCCTGGCAAGGTGGCGAACCCACCCTTATGGGTCTTGACTTCTTCAAGGAAGTAATAGAGTTACAAAAGAAGCACGGTCGGAGTGGACAACAAGTTACCAATACTATCCAAACAAACGGAGTCCTTCTGACGGAGGAATGGGCTGATTTTCTTTCCAAATATAATTTCCTTGTAGGGTTAAGCCTGGATGGTCCGAGGGATTTACATGACGCTTATAGAACCTATCCCAACGGCGAAGGAAGTTTCGAGGACGTAATGGAGGCGGCGAACTTATTACAGTCCAAAGGTGTTGAGTTTAACATCCTCTCGGTTATAAACAGCCGGACGGTAAAACAACCCAAGCGAATAGTAAACTTCTTTCTTCAGCAGGACTTTACACATTTACAGTTCATTCCCGCTATCGAAGTAGAGAAAGGTGAGGAGGGTAAAAAGATTGCCTCCTTTTCTCCACGTCCGAAAGAGGTAGGTAAATTCTTGGATACGATATTTTCCCGGTGGTCGGAGAACTTTCCCCCGGATTTTAGCGTTCGATATTTTGATAGCTTGCTTCAAACTTCACTTGGGCGGGACCCTGGAATGTGTAAGGTCGACGCCGAGTGTGGTTCCTACCTTGTTGTAGAACACAACGGGGACGTATATCCTTGCGACTTCTACGTCGAGAAAGACAAAAAATTGGGTAACCTGGAAGAAGAACCGATTTCAGTCATTGAGAACAAGGAAAAATTCAAACAGTTTTCCAGGGCAAAAACCAAGTTTTCGGACAAGTGTAAGGACTGTAACTATCAGATGTATTGTTATGGAGGCTGTCAGCGTTATCGAGGGTTACCTACCGATCCAGAGGATCGTACTTACTTGTGTGAAGCATATCGGTACTTTCTGGCCCGTAAATTGGAGAAAATCAAGGAGATATCTTCAAAGGTAAGGAACCAAAAACCGTAATATAAGGAACACAATTCCAAATGAGGCAGAAAAGGTCAATGCCCAACCGAGACCGGTCCTTTGGATCTTCCCTTTTCCCAAACTTTAATCAATTCCCGTCATTCCGCTTCCAATCACCAAACTTGGATTCAACAAGTAAGTGCAACAGTCAAACTTTCGAACTGGCAGAAACTTAATTTGAGGGGCATTACTCCAGCTTTTCATCGATATACGACCAATCCGCCATTTCAGATGAAAAATCACTTCTTTCCTGTTCAGAGGTTTTCCTTATGGCAAACTCGCAAAAATCGTCCCCACTGGGTTCATTTTTCGTATGAACCATCTTATAACGGTGATTAAAACCCATATACTTGGCTGGATCAACGTAACAATATAGCTTACCTATCTCCTCCTGGCCGTATTCCTCCCAAACCTTAGCCATAACACAACCGTGAACCCGTAGCCTTTCTTCTCCATCAACTGTTACTTCCTCTGCTCCATCATTCATTCCAAACTTAGGAAGATTTCTCGAACTTCCTTTGCCAAAGTTGTCCGGCTCCGGATCCAAACCCTCCTCTTCAACTTGCTTTTTAACCTCTGCTCCAATTTTCAACCCATAGTTCTTGATTGACTCCAGGATTACTTTTTTACCTTCTTCTCCTAATTCATCGATAAGAGTCTCGGCATAGGCCAAATGCAACAGTCCTATTCTGCGACTGGCAAGTTCGACTTCTTTTTCAGCTTCATCAAGTGGAATTTCTTTCCTTTTACTCATGCGTTTTACCTCCGTACTTTAGTGGCTCGTCTCAACTACAACACCCCGTCAGGGGCGATACAATTTATTTTCGTGATTCATTGGTTTAGCGCTGAGATAGAATTCCTGTCTCTGGTACAGATTCAGTACTCTTTCCGGCCGACTTTAATAATTCCGACCTCTCTTTTTAAGGTAATCGACAGTGGGTGAACCGGCAAACCGAAGTTCTACCCAGATGGTTGCTTGCGTTCATCAGGTTATTTAAGATAAAGTATTACAGACCAAGGAGGCGTTATCATGTCAAATAGACCTAAACTATTGGTTGTCCTCTTCAGCCTAATTCTAGCAACTGGAATAGCGTTCAGCTCCGCGGCCGGTCCTCTCGAGTTTTCCGGTGGAGGGTTATATACCACCCTGGCCCTTCCCAAACTGAACGACGTCATTGATGATTACAATAGCGACATCGAGGAATTGCAAAATGAACTGGACGGGCAGGCGAGCATTTCAAAGATGAACAACATCAACAGTGGCTTTGGGTTATACGGCGGAACTACACTAAACATCAACAGATATCTGGGTATCGGTGTCACCTTCGAAAACTTCTCAGCCGGAACCGGAACTCAAATCAATTATAGCGAAGAAGGGGTGGGCGAGATAGACTTCGAACTGGGGATTGATCTTTCAGTTACCAGTGCAGTTGCCTTGCTGAACATCAATTTAAACGAATACCTGGGATTGATCGGCGGTGGGGGATATTACTTTGGCAGCGTAAGCATGACTGCAAAGGGCACAATAGACTACGAAGGAATTTCTGAAAGTTTTGACGAGGAGGAAAAGGAGTCTTTAAGCGGCCTTGGGTATAAATTCGGAGGAACGTTCTCCTACCCCTTGACCAGCCAGGCAAGCTTATCCACCACCGTGAGCTACAGATTGCTCAATCTTGGCATTGCGGGCACCGGTCTCATATCGAACGGTGAGACCCTGAACGCAAACGGGCTTGAGGTGAAAGTCGGAATAGCCTTCTAGTTCGGTTTATTTAACCAAACGCTTAAAATCCGCTACCCGTAACTAACTATCACAGTTATCGGGGAACTCATCGAAGCTCCGATGATGAAGGGGGCCAAATAATGAAGTTGGTTAAAACCTCAGCAATTCTCTTAATATCACTTTCTGCTATTTTCGTCCCAATTTTAGGGGAAACGCCGGGCGGCAAACCTCTTCCCACCAATGAAACCGACGCAGCAACCTTTTCCTGGGGCGGGAAATTCCGGGCTGGAGAAGAGAAAACAATCAAGATCGAAGTATTTGACAAATCCTACATACATGAAAGGTACG
>JAGXLB010000006.1 GCA_018334915.1 Candidatus Bipolaricaulota bacterium | reverse complement strand
AAATGATTTACCCTTCCCTCTCCCGAATATGAGGACCGGTCTCAAACGTGATGGCCTTCGTATTGATAAAGCTATCGACGACTTTCTTCCGCCCGGAGTAGAGGAGTCGCTGTAGCGTCCCCCGGGAAACCCCCATTTCTTCCGCTGCTTCCGTCTGATCCATGCCTTCCTTGTCGCAAAGTCTCATGGCCTCCAGTTCATCCAGCTCCACTTCAGTGATCGGGAGCTGGCTCAAGGGAGTACCGGCGGGCTTAAATATTTCCGAGCCCTCAAACTTCCGGCATCGTCTCATCTTTTTTCTTCGAGGCATAACAATTGTAAATATATCGAATAGAAGTATTGGCTGCAATGGTCAAGACCTCTTTTGCAACTACCACTGATAAAAGTTATTCTTTTCTCTAGTTCAAAGAATAAAAGGGGCTACTATTAAAACTACAAGATTACTCACGTTAATTTTGATAATTATCCTGCTGATACTGATAGGCTACCAGACCTCGAAAAGGGTCAACTGGGACTTATCGACCAAAAAATACTCCGTAGCGACCAGGTACGAGGATATCAAGAGGGCGAGTTCCCTTTCCGGGGAAACGGAACTGGGGCTAATCGAGAGACTGAATAAGTCCGGTAATAATCTGGTCCTATTCCGGACCGATCTGGCGGTCAAGCAGGGGTTCGTTCCACCGGATCTATTAGATGAGCTAAAGAAAAAAGGAATTACCCGGGCAGTGGCGGTATCGAACCTACAGCTGGCCGGGGAAAAGGAGTACCGACAAATACTTGACTATTTGAGCGAGATCGGACCAAAATTTGTGGTTTTAAGGGGTTTAAGAGCAGTGGATCTTCCTTTCTACCTCACAAACTGGCTTAAACAAAACAACACTATTCTGGGGACGGTGGAATTCAGGAACAGAGAAACGACTGAAAAACTGGTGAGCGAACAAGGACTGGATTGGGTAAGGCTCCACCGGGTTTTCAACAAGGAGGTCGGAACTCTTACTCCTGCTGAAAAGCGGGCGAGATACAGTAGAGCTATCCAGGAAAGAAACATCGGGGTAATAGAATACAGGTTGCCACTAAACCAGAATCTGGATACCACCATAGATACTCTGAATGCCATTCAGGCTGAAATGGCCAAATCCGGCTACCGGATCGGTCCTATCGGAGCTGTCAGGGGAACTGGCAATGGGGTGGAGTCATCGCGCTGGTTGGTTTTCGGTCTAATTGTGGCGTCTTTCGGCCTCGTATTCCCGTTTCTATGGCCTGGACAGGGCTCTTACTCTACCCTAATTTTCTGGATACTGGCCTCGATTGTCGGAGGGACTATGGGCCTTACCCTTTACCCAACTCTTACGCGTCAGGCCTCTTCCCTTATCCTGGCAGTCACTGCCCCCCTAGTCGGTTATAAATTATTGAGGGAGTACGGATTGTCGTTTCGACCCGACCGGAGCCTGATGAGTCCTTTCCTTGATCTAATCTGGATGTCAGCCCTCTCGACTATCGGTGGCTTGGCAGTCTCCAGCACCCTCCTGGACGAATCGTTCTTGCTCAAACTTCAGCAGTTTCGAGGGGTAAAAGTGGCCCTATTTCTACCGTTGATTCTGCTGGTTTTCGCGACTCTTTCTCGAGACGGAATCAGCTTTTCAGAGTTAAAGTTCAATTACAGAAGCGGTCTCCTCGGAGCAGCACTTTTGGGGCTTTTCCTCTTTTTACTCTTCAGGAGCGGTAATTTCACCTTTCTCAGGAGTGGGGACCTGGAAAACGCGATCAGAAGATGGCTCGAGAACACCCTGTACGTAAGACCCAGATTCAAGGAGTTCGCTCTCGGCCATCCGAGCTTAATTGCCTGGCTTTATCTCGCCGGTAGATACGGAAAAAAGTTTCATCTTTGCAAGATTGCCCTGCTGTTGCTAGGATTTATAGGTCAGATATCAATTATCAACACTTTCTCTCATATCCACTCTCCCCTCATTATGTCCTTAATTAGAACGGGAAACGGTCTAGCAGGGGGGATAATCCTGGGAGGGATCATTCTTGCCGTTATTCTCGGGGGTGAATACGTTTGGAATCTCCGAAAAGGATAACAATATCGGGCTATTACGGATTCGGAAACCTGGGAGATGAAGCAATCCTGGAATCACTTGTCACTTCTCTCAGAGATCGATTCGGGGAAGAACCTGAAATTGTCGTCCTGAGCAACAATCCTGAAAGAACGGAAAAAATCCACGGAGAGATGGCCGCCAATAGGTGGAACCCCGTGGTCGTATTCCGGACCCTAAAAAATAGCGGGGTTTTGATCAGTGGAGGTGGAGGTCTACTTCAGGATAGAACGAGCTCTACTTCCTTCTGGTATTATTTGACACTGCTTTACCTCGCTCGAATCCTCTCCGTACCAACTTATTTATTCGGTCAGGGAATTGGACCGATAAAAAAGAAATACAATGAGCTCTTACTTAGAGGTGCGACATCCGGAATTAAAGGTTTCCACGTCAGAGACGACCGAAGCGCCAAATTGTTGAGATCATTCGGGGTGGGAGACGATAAAATAATTGTCGGCGACGACCTTGCTTTCCTGCTTTCCGGGAACGGAGCCCACAGGGACGAGTATCTAAATTCTCCGGACAAGGAAATTGTTGGAGCAGCACTGAGAAATGACGTAGAAGGGCGATCTGACGTCCTGAGGGCTGTCTCCAGCGGTTTGGATATGTTGTACAAAAAGTTCGACGTCAACGTAGTCCTTTTCTCCACAAATTCTTTGTCGGATGAGGATATTAACACCGATCTCCAGGTTTCCACAGAAGCCCCCTGCAAAATCATTGACGTCGACCACCTCTCTTCAGCTCAGCTTGTAGAAATGATGGGGGGGCTTGATCTGGTCATTGCCGGAAGGTTGCACGCCCTGATATTTTCACTTCTGAGCGTTACTCCAGTTCAGGGTATTAGCTACGATCCAAAGATGGATATCCTTATCGAAGAACTGAACGACCTAGACGAGGACAATAACTTCTCTATCTGGCAGCCGGACAATCTGATAAACGCCACGGAGTACCTGTCGGACCTGGAGACAATCTATCAGGAAAGGAAGGAATTGAAGGAAAAAGTTTCCGGAGCGAAGAAAGAGATCACCCGAAGGGCGGAAAATAAACTGGGCGCGGCGCTCAACTGGATAGAGGAGGAGCTGTCAGGTGAAGGAAAAACAAAATAATGAGGACAATTTTTCTGTTCACGAACCAGTTATGGTGAACGAAGTTTTGAATCACCTTGAGCCCGAAAAGTCGAAGAGCGGGGTATTTGTAGATGCTACTACTTCCACGGGGGGCCACGCGATCGAAATAGCCAGGAGGTTGGGGCCCGGGGGAACCCTTATCGGGCTAGATCTCGACAAGAGCGGATTGAAAGTCGCAAAGGACCGGCTTTCCAACACTCCATCTCAAGTAAAGTTATATCAGGCAAACTATAAGGATATGAATCTTGCCCTGGAGGCTGCGGGGAGATCCGGCGCGGACGGGATATTGTTTGATCTGGGGTTTTCTTCCTTCCAGATAGACGAACCTTCCAGGGGATTTTCGTTTCAAAAGGACGGTCCCCTGGATATGAGAATGGACCTCGATGGAGAGATTACCGCTGAGGAAGTGGTAAACGAATACTCGTTCGACGAACTAAAACAGATAATCGCCAGGTACGGAGAGGAAAGCTGGGCGGACGGTATAGCCCAGGAAATCGTTGAACGGCGGAAAAAAGAAAGAATAACCACGACCGGCGAGCTGGTTGAAGTAATAGAAGCCGCAATACCTGAAGGTGAGAAAGGGAGGCGGAATAAACACCCGGCCACTAGGACCTTCCAGGCATTGAGGATAGCCGTAAATGACGAATTGGCTAACATCGATAAGGGACTGGAAACGGCCTTCGATTGTTTGGACAAAAGTGGAGTAATAGTGGTTATCTCCTATCACTCACTGGAGGACAGAAAAGTAAAACGTTTTTTCGCCTATAAGGAAAAAAAGTGTATATGTCCACCTGATCTACCGGTCTGTCGGTGTGACAAAGAGGCGGAAGTCGATAGTCTAACTGAAGGAGCTGTTCGTCCCTCGGAGAAAGAAATCGAGAAAAATCCTAGAGCCAGGAGTGCAAAACTGAGGGCAGCGAGGAAACTCATCAACCAGCCTAAATGAAGGGTTCGATCAGTATGAATAGCTTTCCTACATGGTTAAAAGTCCTGGCGGCGACACTATTAATACTGTCACTGGTTTTTCTTTACCTCTGGCAGGGCTGGCAGGTAATCTACCTTCAACGGAGGGTATCGGAGCTGGAAGAAGAACTGATTCCACTCAGGGAGAGAAAAAGAGAGCTCCAGATTACCGTCGCTCGTTACTTTTCCTACGATAGAATCGAGAGGATTGCCAAAGAAAGGCTCGGAATGGTCGAACCGGAGATCAGGGAAGAAGAACCAAACTCCTAACCGTCAATTAACGTATTATTTACTGTATCTTGCCCCGACGTCTCGGTGTCAGCCGAGATATAATCGGATGGCTGTGGAAAAATCAGCCGACTTTGACCAAACTTAACCGGAAACAAAAACAATGATAGACAAAAAAAGACTTTTCTTCGTGCTGGCGATTTTGATCGTCGGGCTGGGACTCGTAACCTGGAAGCTAGTTTCGGTACAGATAATCCAGCGAGAAGTCTGGCAAACTCGGGCCGAATCAGTTCACGAGAGGAAAATCTCAGTATCTCCCGAAAGAGGGAAGATCTACGATCGGAGAGGAAGAGTGCTGGCTTTTAACAGGGAAGCATACGAAGTGGCTGTGGACTCCTACAATATGACTAAACCCGAACTCTTGATAGATATCCTCGTGGATGAGTTAAGAATCGGGGAAAGCGAGCTAAGAGAAAAAATCTATCAGGAATCCTACTTCACGTGGATAGACAGGTCTGTAAGTTACGAGACCGGAGAAAGAATCAAAGCACGGTTAAATAATGCCGATATCGAGGGATTGATTCTTATTGAATCCAACCGGAGAGTTTATCCCAGAAGAAAGCTAGCAGCTCCGATAGTCGGCTTTACCGGAGTAGATGGAGACGGACTGGCCGGGGTAGAATACTCAAAAAATACTCTTCTCGCCGGGGAGCCGAAGGTCCTGAGGATGACTTACGGGGCAAACAGAAAACCTTACAGGAGAACTACCCTGGTCGAGGGCCGACCCGGTTACGACGTCTACCTTACTATAGATCTTAAGATCCAACATATCCTCAAAGAAAAGCTGCAGCAGGGCGTGAAACGCTTTGAAGCAAAGCGGGCCTGGGGCGTAGTACTTGACCCAAGGGATGGTGCGGTACTCGGCATGGCGAGTGACGAAAGCTTTGACCCAAATTCTTATAATAAATACGATTCCAACAAGCGAAAGAATCTCTCCATATCGGAAACCTTCGAACCGGGCTCGATTCTCAAAGTTTTCTCCGGACTTGCAGCTCTGGACCACGGCGTGGTAGAGCCCGATACGACTGTAAACGGAAATTCCCCAATTGTCCTATACGGACACCCGATAAATAACGCCCAGTACAGGGACTACGGTAGAGTGCCTTTTTCAGAAGTAATCAAACACTCAATCAACACAGGAATAATAAGAGTTTCTCAGGAACTAGGAGAGCGAAACCTTTATAACTTCTTGAATAAAGTAGGGTTCGGTAGAAAAACCGGGTTGGAGTTACCGGGAGAGGAGGCAGGCCAGCTTCAGCACTACAGCGAGTGGTCAGGGCTGTCCATAGGTTCTATTCCAATTGGCCAGGGTATTACGGTAACAGGTTTACAGCTGGCGGCGAAGATGGCAACCGTAGCGAACGGCGGCAACCTGGTCAAACCCACCGTAATAGAGAAGGTAGAAGGACCGGAGGGCAAGACAATTTCTTCTCTGAGTCGAGAGAAGACTATTTCTGGTCCAATTGCAACCGCGGAGACCGTAACCAAAATGAAGGAAATGCTCAGGTCCGTTGTAGAGGAAGGAACGGGTCAGGACGCAGATATACCGGGATATAGTGTTTCGGGGAAAACCGGAACGGCCCAGAAACCGGGAGAAGGGGGATATGCCAAGGGCAAATATATATCTTCGTTTGCCGGTTACTTCCCCGAAGATAATCCTCAATACCTCATACTGATTGTAATAGACGAGGTCGGAACAACCCCCGTCTGGGGAGGAGCAACGGCCGGAAAGGTTTTCAAAGAAGTAGGAACTAGAATCATTAAGTCAGTGAAAGATTAATTTCAGAAACGAGGCCCAGGGTGTACCGGTGAGGGTGGCAAAATTTCTAAAACAAAATACTTCTGTGGACAACTCCCGCTTAGTTGTCTTTTTTGCGCCACCAGTTAAAATAGTCTATGGAGGGGATAAAAAATGAAATCTTTTTTATCGGAAAGAGCTAAGAATACGGGTAGATCGGCGATCAGGGAGGTTTTGAAATACACCAAAAGGTCCGAAGTAATTTCTTTTGCCGGGGGATTACCAAAGCCGGCCACTTTTCCCAGAGAAGGACTGGCGGAATCCGCGGCCCATCAGATCCGGGAAAATTACGAGAACTCTCTACAATACGGAACGACCGAGGGGGTAGAGGAGTTTCGTAAAGAGATGATATCCTGGCTTTCACAGTTCGGGCTGGAACTAGAACTGGAGAATATTATTTCGACCAATTCTTCCCAGCAGGCAATAGATCTTGTCTGCAAGACTTTTCTGAATCCCGGTGATCTAATCTTCTGTGGTCTTCCCACTTACCTCGGAGCAGTTCAGGCCTTCAGTACTTATCAGGCTGAAACTGTCGGTGTGCCTCTAGAAAAAGACGGTATGAATCTGGAAATACTGGAGGAAAAGATAAAAAAATCGAAATCAGCCGGTCAGAACCCTAAATTCATCTACGTAATTCCTGATTTTCAGAATCCTGCTGGAGTAACCCTAAGTGAAGAAAAAAGGGTAAAAATATTCGATATCGCCGAAGAACACGATCTACTGATAATAGAAGACACTCCCTACTTCGGGGTGAGGTTCTCCGGAGACTTTAAAAAACCAATAGGAACTTACGACGAGTCGGGCCGGGTAATAACTCTTGCTTCACTTTCCAAAATACTTTCCTCAGGGATGAGGCTTGCTGTAACCGTTGGTCCATCCGAACTTCTTGCAGAACTGGTGACCATGAAACAATCTACAGATTTATGTACGTCCACCACGACCCAGTGGATCGCCGCTGACTGGTTAAAAAACAATAACCTATCCGTTCACCTAAACGAACTCAGAAAGCACTACAAGGAGAACCGGAACGTGATGTTAGA
Organism: Candidatus Bipolaricaulota bacterium; assembly: GCA_018334915.1. GTDB lineage: Bacteria > Bipolaricaulota > Bipolaricaulia > M55B111 > M55B111 > JAGXLP01. Next base: position 34,332 of record JAGXLB010000006.1, on the reverse strand, counting down.
GGAAATGGACAAATCATTCCCCAAAGACGAACGTATATCCTGGACGAGACCGAACGGTGGCCTGTTTATCTGGGTAACTTTACCGGAAGGGATTGACGCGGAATTAGTATTCAAAAAAGGGCTGGAAAGTAACGTCGCTTTTGTTCCCGGCCACCACTTTTTCGTGGATGGAGGCGGGAGAAATACTATGAGGCTATCCTATTCACTTTTAACCCCGGAAAGAATAAGGGAAGGTATAGACCGGCTCGGCAAAGTCCTGGAAAAAGAGTTAAGCCCAATTTCTCAGTAACAGACTGGAACAACGGGCCCAGGTTTACCACTAAAAGTTTAACTTTGAGGGGTGGAAAAATGCCGACTCGACCCAAATACCTGGTGTTCATTGTTAGTTTATTTCTTTTCTTTACCTGGACCAGTCCGGCCATCGGTAGCTCCATTGACAAGCTGGAAAATCTGTCCGATTCGGACTTTATTCCAGAGGTCAGGAGGGCAGCGTCCAGAGCTCTCGCCAGGAAGTACATTGATCAGAAAATCCCAGCTACTGAGCTTACCCAAAAAGCCGAAAACGCCGGTACTGTCCAGCTTCGAGAGGCTGTAATTGAGGCGCTGACCAGAAGATATAAAGACGCAAAGCGGGTCGGGTCATTAGAAGAGGCACTAAAAAAGGCAAACGAATTAGAAGAAAAAGTGAAAGTAGGAGAAATCCCGGCTGTAAGGGAGGCTGCCAGCTCGGCCCTCGGCCTTTACTACCTTGCCTTTAACCTCCACGACGTGGAAGGCTATTCGATGGGAGAGCTGGAAAATAAAGCAATCGAGGCAAAAGATAGCGGCTTAAAGAAGGCGGCAGCCACATCTCTCGAATTCGTCTACCCAAACCACTACACAGCTAAAGGACTGATAGACCTCATAAATTCTACTTCTCACAAGTGGATAAAGCGAGGATCGGCAGGGGGGCTGGCAATCCGGTACTATAGCGAAATGTCACCAAACCCGAAGCTAGAGACATTACGGGAGATGGCCTCCGACGAAAATGAGAGCCGCTTTATCAGGGAGGCTGCGGGTCGAGCCTTTGGGAAGTTAGCACTGGACCAGGTTAATTCTGAGCAGCTTGAAGAACTCGCTCTCTCCGGTAATACAGAAGAAATTAGAGAGGGTGCCGCCGAGGCCTGGTCCAGGAAACTAACCCGTTCCGAAAAAACACAGGAGGAGCTACTGAGAATGGCTTCTGCCGCTACAGGTTTTGCGCCTCCTGCATACAGATCGGCAATAACTACCGCTTTGGCCGATAGAATGTATAAAACCGGTCCAAGCATTCAGGGAGGCTAAGATGAAAAGAAGATCCACTCGATACTTGTTACTTGTCGTTCTTGCGATCCTGGTAGTCAGCATGGTAGGCACTGCACGAGAGGAAAATCCACCGGAGGAACCTCAGGTTGTACCGATAGGCAGAAACGACAGCCTATGGGAGATGGATGAACTAGTACCGGGAGAACCGGGAGGAGAAGTCCAATATTCCACGGATAGTTTCCCAAACACATTCAACAATCTACTCGGTAAAAATAAGGAGACAAAAGACGTAACGAAAATGATAATGGGATCGGGATTAACTGCTGTGAATCCCGTTAACGGAAGAATTGTGCCCGCTTTCGCAAAATCCTGGTCTGTCTCAGACGACGGACGAGTTTACACTTTCAACCTTAGAGAAGGACTCAAGTTCTCGGATGGCCAACCTTTAACCGCCGAAGACGTGGTCTTTACCTATGAAGAGCTGATCTTTAATCCAGAGGTCAATTCTGAAAGAATAGATATTATCCGCCTGGAAGGCGAGTTACCCGAATTAGAGGTAATAGATACATCTACTGTTAAATTTAAACTACCAGAACCTCACGGACCTTTCTTGAGAGAGGTTAGTACCGGAATTTACCCGAAACACAAATTAGCCGGAATCACAGGTGAGGAATTCAACAAAATCTGGAACAAAGAGACAGCTGCCGAAAACCCCAAGGAGATAGTTGGGGCAGGGCCTTTTCAGTTGAAAGAATTCTCCCCGGGAGAGGAAATAATTCTAACCCGGAATCCCCACTACTATAAAGTAGACTCGCAAGGTACCCAGTTACCCTATCTGGACCGGTACAGAGTCGTTAGAGTAAAAGACAACATCGTCGAATTTCTAAACTTCAGAAGCGGCAAAACGGACTTCCTCCGCCCTCAAATCCGGGACATGCCTTACTTATTGAGCCACGCTGCTCAGGAGGACTGGAATTTATTAACGGGAGAAGGAAACCGATCAGCACCACTAAATTCAAACTTCTTGACCTTTAACTGGAATACAGAACGAAAAGACCTTAACGAGCTATTTCGGAAGTCCGACTTCAGGCGGGCTGTTTCTCTCGCGATCGATACTGAAGATATAGTCGAAGAAGTCTTTAACGGGTTTGGCCAACCCCAGTACGGACCGATTTCCCGCCTGTCACCCTATCACAAATCCAATTTGAAAAATATGTTATCGGATAAATACAACCCCGAAGCGGCCCGAGAAATACTTGCCGAATTGGGGATTAATGATAGCGACGAAGACGAGGTGAGGGAAATGAATTCCGGTAAACCGGTCAGGTTCTCCATTTTGGTAAACAATGAGAACCTGGTTAGAACCGAAATGGCCGAAATAATCGCTCGGGGGCTGAAGAATATTGGGCTGAAAGTTGAAGTAGAGAGCTTTGAATTTGAGGACTATTCTTCAAGGTTAATTAACGGGAACTTTCAATCCGCAATATCGAGCGCACTGGTAAATCCCAGGGAACCAGCGACGCTATTCGATATTTTCACTTCCGGGGGGCCACTTCATCTGTGGAACCTGGGTCCAGACAGGACTCTGACCGAATGGGAAAAGGAAATAAACCAGTTGTTCCGGAACGGCCTGAAGGCTAACGGTTTTCAGGAAAGAAAAAAATACTACGACAGGTTCCAGGAGTTATTTGCTGAAAAGTTGCCGGTAATTTATCTTCCGGGAGAGAGATTTATTTACGCCACAGGTTCATCCGTCAGGAACTGGGAAGAATTTAATCGACTGGGAACTTTCCTCGACTTTGCGGAATTTATCTGGGTAGAAGAATAAAAAAGGGGAGCCGTAAGGCTCCCCCATAAAGATGCAATTTAACCCTTCAAAACAACTACTCCTCTGAAGAGTCGAGTTCAGCCTGAGCAGCAGCGAGCCGGGCAATAGGTACTCGGAAAGGAGATGCACTGACGTAATCCAGCCCGACTTCTTTCGCTATGTCTATTGAATCCGGGTCTCCACCCTGCTCACCACAGATTCCTATTGATATGTCCTCGTTGGTCTTCTTGCCGCGTTTGGTGGCCATTTTCATCATCGGGGCTACACCCTTTGCATCCAGAGTCTGGAACGGGTTGTCTTCCAACACGCCTTCCTCCAGGTATTCCTCAAGGAATTTTCCTGCGTCATCTCGGCTATAACCAAAGGTGAGCTGCGTCAGATCGTTAGTCCCAAAGGAGAAGAACTCTGCGTCTTCGGCGATTTCGTTAGCAAGAATACAGGCCCTCGGTATTTCTATCATCGTCCCAATCTCGTATTTCAGATCGACGCCAAACGAGCTCCTGACGTCTTCTTCGACTCTTTTGATCAATTCCTTGACACGCCTCATCTCTTCGGGATCTCCAACCAGTGGTACCATGATCTTCGGTACCGCATCCACGCCCGATTCCTGCAGGTCGGCGGCTGCTGTAAGGATGGCCTCAACCTGCATCTCGTATATCTCGGGCATAGTGATTCCCAGCCTGCAGCCCCGGTGGCCAAGCATCGGGTTGAATTCCTCGAGTTCTTCTAACTTACCTTTTACCTCTTCCGGCTCCATACCGGCAGTAGCAGCAAATTCCTCGATCTCGTCTTCTGAATCCGGAAGGAATTCGTGAAGAGGGGGGTCAAGCAGTCGGATGATAACGGGCAGACCTTCCATCTCTTCAAGTATACCTTCGAAGTCTTCCTTCTGGAATTTTGCCAGTTCGGAGAGATACTGCTCCCGGTCTTCCCGGTCTTCCGCCATTATAGTCTGGCGAATATATGGAAGTCTATCTTCGCCGAAGAACATGTGTTCTGTTCGACAAAGGCCCACTCCCTCTGCTCCGTACTCCCTGGCTTTACCAGCGTCTTCAGGAGTGTCGGCGTTTGTCCTTACACCGAGCCTGCGGACGTCATCCGCCCACTCCATAAGCGTCTGAAAGCTTTCTTCCATTTTTGGTTCGACAGTCGGAACTTGACCCAGCATGACCTCGCCCGTAGTACCGTCTATAGATATGTAATCGCCCTTATTTACTGTTCTCCCATCAACTTCAAACTTATTTGCTTCGTAATCTATATCGATGGCTCCACAGCCAGCGACGGCAGGCTTACCCATTCCTCTTGCAACAACTGCTGCGTGGGAAGTCATGCCACCGCGGGAAGTAAGCACGCCTTCAGCTGCCTCCAGTCCGTCTATATCCTCTGGAGAGGTCTCCGTCCTGACAAGAATGACCTTTTCATCATCATCCTTCTTATCAACAGCTTCTTCAGCTGTAAAGACTACCTCTCCCACTGCCGCGCCAGGGGAAGCGTTAATTCCCTCTGCCAGTACCTCTTTTTCCGCTTCCTCATCAAAAGACGGGTGTAAGAGCTGGTCCAGAGTTTCCGGGTCGATCCGTCCTACCGCTGTTTCCTTATCAATCAGCCCTTCTTCAGCCATGTCAGTCGCGATCTTTACCGCGGCTTTTGCCGTTCTTTTCCCTGTTCTGGTCTGGAGCATATAGAGATCGCCATTCTCTATCGTGAACTCGACGTCCTGGACGTCCTTATAGTGTTCTTCCAGCTTCTGGAAGATCTCTTCCAGTTCCTCCCAGGCTTCAGGCATCTCGTTCTTCAGCGTCTTTATATCCTTAGGCGTCCTGACTCCCGCTACTACGTCCTCCCCCTGAGCATTTTTCAGGTACTCTCCGTACCGTTTCTTTTCCCCCGTAGAGGGATTTCTGGTAAATGCGACGCCGGTAGCCGAATTCTGTCCGGTATTACCAAAGACCATTGTCTGAACGTTAACAGCTGTTCCCAGAGCGTCGTGTGGCAGGTCGTTGATCTCACGATACTTTATAGCTCTAGGGTTATTCCAGGACCCGAATACTGCGTCGATAGCTCCCCACAGCTGTTCGCGAGGCTCCGTAGGGAACTTCTCGCCCAGGTTTTCTTCGTAAATTTCTTTAAATTTGTCGACGACCTCTTTCAGGTCATCCACGTCCAAATCCGTGTCGTTTTCGGCTCCTTTTTCTTCCTTAATGTCCTCAAGTGCCAGGTCAAACTCCCGGGCGTCGATTCCCTTGACTACTTCGCCGTACATCTGAATCAGCCGGCGGTAGGAGTCCCAGCCAAATCTCGGATTTCCGGTCCTCTCGACAAGTCCCTGTAGCGTTTCCTCGTTAAGCCCGACGTTCAAAACAGTATCCATCATACCCGGCATGGACACGGCCGCTCCGGATCTCACCGACAACAACAATGGATCCTCCGGGTCACCAAATTCTCTGTCATTTACTTCTTCCAGTTTCCTGAGGTTCTCATCAACTGATTCCTCAATACCTTCCGGGTAAGTCTCGTCGTGTCGGTAGTAATACTGGCAGACCTCTGCCGAAAGAGTGAATCCGGCGGGTACTGGTATGCCAATATTTGTCATCTCTGCCAGATTGGCACCTTTACCTCCGAGAATATCTTCCAGTTCTTCTGAGCCATCAGCTTCTCCTGCTCCAAAAAAATAGACGTAATCCATAAACAAACCTCCCGTTTATTTTGGTAAGTTATCTAAACAGTGCTTCTACAAATTCTTCTTTTTCGAACTCGTGCAAATCTTCCTGATCCTCGCCAACCCCAATAAGTTTTATGGGAGCGGAAAATTCGTCGACGATTTGAAAGATTACTCCCCCCTTACCGGTACTGTCCAGTTTGGTCAAAATGATCCCGGTCAATCCAACAGCTTCGTCGAATTTTTCCGCTTGAGAGACTCCGTTCTGTCCATTCGTGGCATCTATAGTAAGCAGTCTCTCGTCGACCGGTCGGCCAAGCTTCTTCTCGACCACCCGGTTGATTTTCTTCAGTTCCTCCATAAGGTTATGCTTTGTCTGGAGACGTCCCGCGGTGTCAATCAAAAGAAGGTCGACGTCGTTGTTCACGGAATACTCCAGTCCGTCATAGGCGACGGCCGAGGGGTCAGCCCCGATCTCGTGACTTATCGCCTTCGCCCCAACCTTATCCGCCCAGAGTTCCAGCTGGTCTATCGCCGCAGCTCTGAAAGTGTCGGAGGCGGCAAAGACAACGTCTTTACCCTGAGAAACGTACTTACCTCCGATCTTAGCTATTGTGGTAGTCTTACCTGACCCGTTTACTCCCATGACCAGCATGACGGTAAGTCCGTCTTCCCTCAGTTTAAGTGGTTCTTCAGCATTACTTAACTTATCCTTGAGTTCGTCTTTCAGGTAGTCCTCGACCCTAGAGGGATCCGATTCTTCTTCCTCTTCAACCCGCTCTTTTACCCGGTCAATTATTCCCATGGCCGTTTCCATGCCGATATCGGATGTTACCAGCAGTTCTTCTATCTCGTCGAGCAACTCGGGCTCAACAGTCTTATAGCTTCCAATTACACCTTCAATCCGCCCAACAAGCTCCTCGCTAGTCTTCCTCAAACCGTTCTTCAGCCTGTCAAACCAGCTCATTTACGATAATTCCCCCTCCAAAAACACTTGTTACATCTTCCTGGGCGCCGAAACTCCAAGCAAGTTTAGCAATTCTTTTAGTACTAATTGAACGCCCTTGCAGAGAGCCAGACGAGCCTGACTTATCTTTTCATCGTCCGTGAGGACTTTATATTTGTTATAAAATTGGTGAAATATCGCCGCAAGATTTTCTCCATAGCTTACCAGGTGATGAGGTCCGTAATCCCCAGCCGCGATCTCAATCATCTCCGGGAATTTGTCGAGCTTTTTGATCAATTCAATCTCTTCGTCTTTCCCCAACTCATTCAGATCCACCCCTTCAAGCGGAAAATCCTCCTCCAATTCGACATAGCCTGATTTTTCGAATATGCTGGCGATCCTGGTGTGAGCGTACTGCAGGTAATAAACCGGATTATCCATGGATTCCTTCTTTGCCAGTTCGTAGTCGAACTCCAGGTGGCTTTCCGGCTTGCGGGCAGACATAAAATAGCGGACTACATCCTTTCCCAGGTCTTCTACCAGACTCTTCAAGGTTACGAACTCCCCCGCTCTGGTGGACATACGCTTTACTTCCCCTTCCTTCGACAGGCTCACGAACTGATTTATCAAAACCTGGTAAAAATCCGGGGGGAATTCTAGCTTGCTCAAAGCGGCTTTCATGTTTTCGACGTGTCTCTGATGATCTGCTCCCAGCAGAACCAGTGCTCTGTCATACCCCCTATCCAATTTATCGAGGTGATAGGCAATATCAGGAAGTAGGTAAGTGGGGTCTCCATTGCTTTTTACCAGCACCGCGTCCTTGGGCGCTCCTTCTTCCTCGGCTTTTAACCATAGAGCCCCGCCTTCCTTGTAGGTTCCGTCTTGCTCATCGAGAGCTGAAAGAACTTCTTCTACCTTATCTTCTTCGTGTAGCTTTGATTCCCGGAACCAGCTGTCAAACTTTACCCCGAGCAGGTCCAAGTCCTTCTTAATCCTGCCTATCATTTCTTCTAGCCCAACCTTCTTAAAAAAGTCCGCCGTCTCGTCGTTCCAACTCGAGTATCTATCACCGCGTTCGGAAGCTACATCTTCCCCGATTTCAACCAGATAATCACCCTTGTAGCCGTCATCAGGTATTTCAACTTCTTCTCCGAGCGCTTGCTTGTACCGAACCCAGAGGGTCCTGGCAAGGATATCCATCTGACGTCCCTCGTCGTTAAAGTAGTATTCAGTCTCTACCTCGTACCCAAGTGCCCGGTAAAGAGCAGCAAGCACATCACCAAGAACGGCCTGTCTGCAGTGCCCTACAGTCAGCGGACCGGTGGGGTTAGAAGAAACGAACTCTATTTGAATGGATCCTTTCTCATTGGCTGAAATTTCTCCAAGAGGATCAGAACTGGATAATAGTTGTGACAGGCTCTTCATGAGGAAATCGCGTTTCAGATGAAAGTTTATGAAACCTGGCCCGGCAACAGTTATCCGGGAAAAAAGCTCGTTCCCGATTCCTTCTACAATACTGCGGGCAAGCTCTCTGGGGGAAAGATCGTCCTCGGTGGCGAGTTCGAGAGCAACGTTCGAGGCAAAATCGCCAAATTCGTCGTTGGAAGGCTCTTCAACGTCAATGGAAGCCCGGTCAAGCTCAAAATTGAGCTGCTCCAGTCTTTTCGCTAATACCCTCTTTATCTCTTGTTTTATCATATTGATTTGAAAAAACCCGAAATGGCGACACTATAGAGAAAGTATTTGAAACGGGGGAGAAGAGTTAATAAGCCGAATTTTACCTTAACCTTGCTCCATATTGATCACGAATTTAATGCCCGTTTTCTCCTCACCTTCTATTTCAAGGTCAATAAAGCCAGGGATAACGTTTAAGTTATCTTCTCCTTCGTCAAGCAAACGTCGGGCAATTGCAACCGCTTTTACGGCTTGATTTACTGCACCCGCACCAATAGTGTGGGCTTCAACTATACCGTCCGATTCAATCGCCCCGGCAATTGCACCGGCAACGGAATTAGGATTGGAACTAGAAGCAACTTTCAATATTTCCATATCCTATACCTCCCATCCTCCGGAATTTAACCGTAAATTGATTGTTGATATATTTACTTCACCAGTGTCCGGTTCAGGTACGTTAACTGAAACCACTCAAGCAAAAAACTTTAATCTTCTTTGCTTTTCTAGGCTGGGAAATCCCCGCTACCGATAACTCTAAGATCGCTGCCTGCGGATTATCTTTATAGGGAAATTTATTCGAGTAAAATATTAATAGAACGGTTAAAAAATATCAACTTTTGACCGTCCTGCCGGTCGTCAATCGACGAACTCTCACCGAGGATTTACTCCCTCATATTCATTACTTTATCCAGATTTACTCTGTCCGCCTCTTTTCCGTCCAGTTTCTCCTTCGGAGTTTCCAGGATAAACGGCAATTCTCTCAAATTGGGGTTATTTACCACGGCTACAAATCCCTCGTCGCCGATCTTACCCCGACCTATATGGGCATGGCGATCTTTCCGTGAGCCTAGATCGCCCACCGAATCGTTGAGATGGATCAATTTCAGTTCGTCCAGCCCAACTTCGTGATCGAACTCTTCCAGAGTCTCTTCCAGTCCGGTCTCAGTGGCGAAGTCGTACCCTGCCGCGAAACCGTGACAGGTATCTATACAAACGCCGTAGCGATTCGAATAATTCAGTGCATCTAGCACATCACCCAGTTCAGAAAAGTCCGAACCAAGTTTAGTCCCGCCTCCGGCCGTATTCTCCAGCAGGATATTAACTTCGGAGTTCTGGAATACATCAGTGGATTCGATTTCTTTCAGGGCGGCTACCAACCTATTTATGCCGCTTTCCATTCCTGATCCGGTATGTGCTCCTATATGAGTATTGACAGCCTGAATTCCCAGGAGATCGGCCCGACGTATTTCTTCGACCAACCCTTTTTTGGATTTCTTCCAGAGGTCATCCTTTGGTGAAGCCAGGTTCAACAGGTAGCTCGTATGAGCTACAGCGTACTCAATACCGAATTCCTTTCTCTTTTCCTGAAATTTGTCGATCTCTTCCCCGGTCAACTCCCGCGTACTCCAGGACCGTACGTTGTGAGAGAATATCTGCATGGCATTCATTTCAAAATCAGCGGCTCTGTCCACGGCATTATCAACTCCACCGGCTATCGACACGTGAGCCCCCAGTAACATATCGAGTTCTGTCGGATTATTTACCATTTAGATCGAACAACCTCATGGCGTTTTTTGTGGTTTTTTTCGAAACCTCTTTCGTGGAAATATCTTTTATTTTTCCGACTTCTTCCGCAACGTGACTGACGTAACTAGGCTCGTTCCGCTTACCCCGGTGAGGTACGGGCGTCAGGAACGGGCAATCAGTCTCCAGTACTATGCGACCTACCGGAAAGCGTTTCACTGCTCGTTTCAGTTCCTCTTCACCACTAAAAGTCAACGGTCCGCTCAACCCTAGGTGAAAACCCAGTTCAATTAACTCCATCCCCAGCTCGTAATCTCCGAAAAAGCTGTGAATTACACCCTGAGGCACGTCGTTTCCTTCTTTTAACAGGCTCAATAGGTCCTCCGTCGATGACCTGTTATGTACCGAAACCGGAAGACCGAGTTCGGAGGCAAGATTGAGTTGAATTCGGAATGCTTCCCTTTGATCTTTCCTGGGGGAATTATCTCGGTAGTAATCGAGTCCAATTTCTCCCATCGCCACTACCAAGTCGGACTGAGATAACTCCCGGAGCCTCTCAGGGTCGGAGCTCCCAAAATCACTTGCTTCGTGAGGGTGAAATCCCACTCCGGCGTAGACACCCTCGTGAGTTTCCGCCAGGTTCACCGACTCCTTGCTCGAGTCAATATTCAACCCCATATTGATGAATTCTATCCCTTTACTTTGCGATCTTTCCACTACTTCGTTCCGATCGTCGTCAAAATGCTCCATATCTACGTGAGCATGAGTATCCACTAACTTTGTCTTCACCTGTCGAACTCCTCCTTGCCTCTTCTCAATTCTTTTAAAGCCGGCGAAATTAGATCTATCAGGTCCCCGGGCTGCAGCGCATCCTGACCCCAGGATTCCGACCCTAAGGTTCCCGCCCGGCAGTGAACCCAGGCTCCTAGACGAGCAGCGGAAAACGGAGATAAGCCCTGAGCCAGGAAACCTCCTATCAACCCCGTCAGCACGTCCCCACTACCTCCCTTTGCCAGTCCACTATTCGGGCAGTTAACCAGAGCTACCTCGCCAGAGGGCGCACCGATCACTGTAGGCACCCCTTTTAACAATAAAGTTACTTTCAGTTCCCGAGCTAGGTCAGGTACAATCTCGTACCTGTTTCTATCGATTTCACCTGGGGAAGTATCGAGTAATCGGGCGAGCTCTCCGGGATGAGGAGTCAACACTAGCTCATCTGCTTCTTCCAGCGCGTCAACCTTATCCGAAAAGGCACCCACTCCATCCGCATCGAGTACGGCTGGCTTTGATAGTTGACCGATAAACTCGACAACCATCTCTCCCGTTTCTTTTTTATTTCCCAGTCCCGGTCCAATAGCGACCGCGTCTTTATCTTTAGCCACCTCCCGAAGTGAACCAATAGAGTCACGGCCAAGATACCCTCCTTCATCGCTTAAGGGAACCGTAAGTCCCTCAACCAGATTTGCTTCAAATGCCTGGTTTCCGGATCTCGGTCCCGCAAGATATACTAAACCGGTCCCCGATCGGGTTCCGCTTTTGGCGGCCATTATCGGTGCTCCGGTCATGCCAGTGGAACCGCCTACGACGAGCAAACGTCCAAAGTCTCCCTTGTGACCTCCGGAGGACCGAATGGGCAAAAGCCTTTCCGCAACCTGTCTATCCACCAGTTTCCAGATTCCGGTTTCTTCCTCGATGAGTGCTTCTGGATATCCCACCGAAGCTAGTTTCTGTTTGCCGACGTATTCTTCTGCTTCCGGTAACAGGGTCCCCAGTTTAAAAAATCCCATTGTTACGGTCAAATCAGCCTTAACGGCCGGACCGGGAGGTATTACGCTATCGGCTGGTAGTCCTGAAGGAATATCTATTGCCACCTTCTTTCCGCGGGAAGCGTTAATAATTTTTATAAGTTCCGGATAATCTCCCCTCAAATCCCCCTTAATTCCGATTCCAAAAATCGAATCAATAATTAACGGAGGGTTCGATTCTATATTTTCAACCAGTAATTCGTTATCCGGGCTACAGTACTTCACTCTATCAGTCATCCTTTCCAGCAATTTTGCGTTTCTTTCCGTCTCTGCGGCTAGCTGGTCCCGCTTTCCGAGGACAAAAGTTTCTACTTGATAACCCATATCCATCAGTCTTCGCGCAACTACCAGACCGTCACCGCCGTTATTCCCTTTGCCTGATACCACGGTGATTTCTTCGGGAACTGGGGAAATTTCTTCCCTGATTATCTCAACCGCACTCCTTCCCGCATTCTCCATCAGCAAAGCGGAAGGTATTCCCCACTCTTCCACCGCTTTACGATCTATTTCTTTAACTTTTTCTGGAGTAGTTGCGTAGTTCATGCAAAAATTTTATGGTAACTAACTTTCTGGAGCAACTAAAACCTGAGATCTACCAGTCTTACTCAGAATTGAAGCTCCTCCAGTTGATCCAAACACGGTATTCAGTTAAAATGTATTTGAATAGTGGAGTATTTTAGTCTACTTTTGTCCAACTCCAGTACAAGCAAGGATAAAGATATATTTACGACAATAACCGGGTGATATAATGCTAGAATTAAAAAACTTAGGTGTGAAAAAAGACGGAACAGCCATACTTCAAAACTTGAATTTTATCGCCGGTGAATCAGACTTCCACGTTGTAATGGGACCCAACGGTTCTGGCAAATCTACCCTGGCCAGAACGCTGGCCGGCCACCCTGAATACACTGACTACGAGGGGTCGATAGAGTTCAAAAACCGGGACTTATCAGACTTAAACCCGGATGAAAGATTAATAGAGGGGTTAATGATGGGATTTCAGTATCCCCCCAGGATCAAGGGGGTCAATATAAAGAGGTTTCTTACCAAGGTACTGGAAAAAGTTGACGGAGCCGAGGGACCGGAGACTAAAGAAGAAAAAATAAAGTCTGCAACAGGAGAATTGGGTTTTTCAGAAGACCTTCTCTCTCGAAATATAAATGACGGTCTTTCCGGGGGCGAGCGAAAGCGGCTGGAACTATTACAGGCCCGCCTAATAGAGCCGGAAGTTCTTATTCTCGACGAGCCAGACAGCGGTGTTGACGTCGACTCACTGGAATTGATATCCGACCAGATAAACCACCTTCACGATCAGGGAACGACGATAATTCTAATTACTCACTACGGAAGCTTGCTGGAAGAAATTGATCTCGAAGATGCCCGAGTTCACCTGTTCAAGGACGGGAACATAGTTACTTCCGGCAAAGCTGATCTCGCCGGCGAAGTAGACGAAAAAGGTTTCAATCAAATATACGAGGAGTGTGGTTGTAATTAATAATACAGGAGTACAATCGTCACAAGAATTATCAATTGAGCGCCAGATCGAGAAAATCGTAGAGGATAATGACGAACCCAAGTGGGTTACCGATCTACGTTACCGGGGCATGCGAGCGTTCCAGTCGGCTCCTCAAACCGATCCGGTCATTGCGGATCCACTGGAATTCCTGTCCGACCAAAAGGAGACTCCCGCCGAGGGAATTGAAAGCCTGGACGATCTCCCCGAGGAAACCAAAAGTTTACTGGACGAACTGGGAATCAACGAGATGGAGCAAAGAGCGATCGCCGGCCTATCCATACAGGACGGTACGGGAATGATTGATTCCTCGTTCCGGGACAAGTGGGAGAAAAAGGGCGTGGTTATGGCCCCTATGAACGAGGCGCTAAAACGGTACCCCGAAGCCCGGGAGAGGTTCATGAAGCTTTATGATTCTGGCGCGAGCCAGCTTGCTGCCTACCATACTGCCGTCTGGAACGGAGGGATATTCCTCTGGGTTAAGGAAGGGGTAAAAGAAGAAATACCACTGCACCTCTTCTTTCTCATTCAACAGGAGGCACTAACGCAGGCCCCTCACATAGTAATTCTGGCCGAACCCGAAAGCGAGATTAAGCTAATAGAGGGTTGTACTTCTCCGATCCTCCCGAAACATTCACTGCACCTCGACATGACAGAAGCTTACATCGAAGAAGGGGCGAAGCTGGACCTGACTGTCCTCCAGAATTGGCCCGAATACGTTCACACCCGCCCGACTCAACGGGTAAAAGTAGCTCGCGATGCCCGGTTTTCAGTTACTTCGGTCGGACTCGGTCCCGGAAAATCCAACATAACCGATCCTCATTACTGGGTAGAACAGGGAGGACGCGTGGACGTAAACAGCATAATTCTGGGCAGGAAGGATTCTTACGTCGACCTCGGGGGAGTTATCCACCTGGAAGGAGAAAACTCTACGGGGATAAATAACAGCAAAGCAGTCATAATGGACAAATCGGAGGTTATTACGAGGGGAAAGATAGACGCGGCCGCCTCTGGCACTAAAGGACACATAAGCTGTGACGGGCTGATAATGGACGACGGCTCATCAATGGAAACTTACCCCGGTCTTTCCTCCCGAGTAGAAGACGCGGAGCTCTCCCACGAAGCCGCAATAGGGGAAATAAAGTCAGAAGAATTATTCTACCTGATGAGCCGGGGTCTTGACGAAGAAGAAGCGACACAATTAATCGTCCAGGGGTTTGTAGAACCCGTTATAGAAGACCTGCCAGAGGAGTACTTATCAGAGATAAGAAAAATCATCGAACTGGCCCTCAAGGGTGAAAAATAGACAAATCATGCCTTCTGCGGAACCAGGATAATCGATAACGGACCCGATTCAGTACTGAACGGGTTGAATGAAAGGCTGATCCAAACTATAATTTGCCGAATATTTAGGTTGACCTAAATATATTATGGCCACACAAAGCTTAGAAGACTATTTAGAAGCTATTTATAATTCTTTAAACCGTAGAGGACATGCCAAGACCAACGAAATTGCCTCGGATCTGGGCGTAAAAGCACCGTCGGTAACGGAAATGTTCAACAAGCTAAGGGAAAAAGGATACATAAATTATAAAAAATACGAGGGCGTAACCCTAACTGAACGAGGCAAGGAAGTAGCTAAGGACGTATCGGAAGTTCACGAAAATATAAGGAAATTCTTAAAACTCCTTCAAGTATCCTCGGAACAGGCCAACAAAGACGCCTGTAAGGTTGAACACAGCTTGAGCGACGAATCCATAGCCCAGCTGAATAAGTTTATTGATTTCGTAGAATCCTGTCCCGAGAAGGAAGCCCGATGGCTTCAGCATTTCGCTCACTTTTCTGAACACGGAGAACTTCCCCCGGCTTGCAGCGATAACAATCAAGAATGGGAGGAATTGGACGATAATTAAAGATGACCTTAAAGAACCTAAAAGAAAATCAGCGGGCAAGAGTAATATCCATATACGGCGGTTCCAGCCTTCGGCAGAAGCTTGCACTCAGGGGCATCTCTGAAGGAGAAAATCTAAAAGTTATCTCCACCCGGGGTCCGGTAACGGTAAGTGTCGACGGAAACATAGTAACGATAGGACGGGGTATGGCAAAAAAGGTAAGGGTGCGTAAGATTTGACAACCGAAAAAAGGCTCTCGGAAATGGAATACGGAGAAGAGGGCGTCATCAAGCAGGTAACCCAAAATCTTAAAAACCAGTTGATGGGCAGAGGAATAAGAGAGGGAAAAATGATCAGGATGGACACCAAACAACCGATAAACGGGCCCGTTGTGATCACCATAGATAGATCCACGACCTCGCTGGGGCTAAATCTGGCAAAGGAAATTTCTGTTGAGGTAAAACATGACGATACTACTGATGGGTCATCCTAACGTCGGCAAAAGCGCCGTCTTCAACAGACTAACGGGAGCAAACATCACTGAATCCAACTATCCGGGAACCACGGTGGATTTCACCGAGGGATACGCTTTCATTGAGGGAGAAGAATATAAGATAATCGACGTTCCGGGAACTTTTTCAACCGAACCAAAGGACGAAGCGGAAAAAGTTGCTCTGGACATACTCGCCGAGCACGATGACCCGATAGTAATAGTCGTAATAGACTCGACGAAAGTCGAGCGTGGGCTCTACCTGGCTTTCGAAGTTATGGAAAGGGGTTATCGAGTGTTAATTGACCTGAATATGTGGGATGACGCGGAAAAACACGACCTTGAAATCGACGTTTGTCAGCTGGAAAAAATCCTCGGGGTCCCGGTAGTGCCAACGGTAGCCATAAGTGGTAAGGGGATTTCCACGCTAGTAGAAAACGTTCCGTCTGCCTCCCGCACAGATATCGGAGAATTGAGAGAAAAAATTACAAACCTATAATATGCTAGATCCCGAAGAAAGATGGAGATTAATAGACAAACTAGCACGGGAAACTGTCGAATACGGTGCTGATAGATCAACAATAGGGAGTGTGCTTGCGGAGCTGACCGTGAAGCCCCTGACGGGTATCCCGTTTGCTCTAGCTGTTCTTTACGGGTTTTGGGGGTTTTTTGATGCGTTTGCCGGTTTTTTTACGGACGGTTTCTTCGTTCCTCTGTTTGACGACCACTGGCTTCCCTGGATCCAGAATGCTTTCCCGCTCAAAGGAAGCTGGCTTTATTACATCCTGGTAGGAGACCCGGAAGCGGTTAACTCTTTCGAAGCACTGGGAATGCTGACCAGCGGGGTCTTTGTAGCAATCGGGGTAGTCCTGCCTGCGATCGTAGCTTTCTACCTTATAATTACGATACTGGAAGATTCCGGTTACATGCCAAGACTAGCTGTGCTCGTAGATACGGTACTGCATAAAATCGGACTTCACGGGTTTGCCGTCGTGCCGATGATATTATCGCTTGGTTGTAATGTTCCAGGTGTAGCCTCAACCAGAACGCTGGAGACAAAAAAGCAACGGTTCATGATGATGATACTTCTTTCCGTATTTATCCCGTGCGGAGCCCAGCTCGGGGTCATGCTTTCCCTAATCCCCGAATTTTTCGGTTACATAATGATCTATCTCCTTGCCGGCTTCTTCGTATTTGGCTGGATTCTCAACAGGTTAATCCCCGGTAGGTCGCCGGAAATTATTACGGACGTACCTCCGTTAAGAATCCCTACCTTCAAGAACGTAAGCCGGAAATTATGGGTAAAGGTAAAAGGCTTCTTTACGAACGCAATCCCGTTCGTTCTCTTAGGAGTCGGTCTGGTAAATCTTTTGTATCTCGGTGGGGTCATAAGCTGGCTGGCTAATTCCCTCGAACCTCTGTTCACCGGCTGGTTCGGTATCCCCAAAGAAACTGTTGCTCCCCTAATAGCCGGGTTTCTCCGGAAGGACCTCGCAGTGGCTCAGCTATCGGCGATCGATATGTCCGGGTTTCAGCTGATAACTTCCGTGGTGATAATTTCGATTTATTTTCCGTGTATTGCAACGTTTTCCATGATAATCAAAGAAGGAAGAAACAGCGGGGGCGTGATTAAGGTCCTGGGCGGGAGCCTTTTGACGTTAATTACCGTGGTTTTCCTCTGGGGCGGCTTACTTCATCTGATCGGGATTCTTCTCGGGGTTGCGTAGTATGAATAGAAAGATACTTGATACACTTCTGGCTCTGGTGGGTGCCTGCACTTTTATCCCCGGGTTGCTGGAAATACTCTTCGGTCTAACTGGCGAGACCTATACCTGGGCGATACTGTCTTTCGGTGGGGATTATGATCTGTGGCGAGGGTTAATCCTGGTCGCTTCCGGAAGCCTATTCTTTTTTACTATTAATCAACCTATCTCTGTTCAAAAAAGGGCTCAGGCGGTTTTAGCCAGTGCGATGATCTGGATTGTCGGTGGAATAGAAATACTTTCCACAGTCCTAAATTCAATTCCGGGAGGGGAAGGGTCTTGGTTTAATACAACAAGTGAATTCCTAAGCTACTATACCGGACCTTTTACTCCTTCGCTACTGCTCCTGCCAGTCTCTCTCGTATTAGTTATTCTGGTTTCGTCGGTCGAGGTTAAGAATGACTCATAAAAACAAGGTTTTAACCGGACTTAAATCGGGAAAGACTCCTGACCAACTTGCAGAAGAACTTGAGATGAGGAAACAGACTATATCGGCGATAATTGAGCTCCTGGTTCACCAGGGACTAGTCAAAGAGATCGACTGTAGTTCGGCCTGCGAAAGTTGCATTATGGGTAAATCTTGCCCTGGCTCGGGGAGAGGTCGCGAAAAAGTCTACATAGTTGACGAAGATATGGAAGTCTAATCAGGAACCGAGTAGTTAGAAATTGATCATCTCTTTCAATAAGACAAATCTTTACTTCTCTAAGAACTTCGCTATACTTTTAAATCTAGAGCTGTCTCACTGGTGGTGAATATCTGCAGATGAGCGAAAGAAGGCCCTGGTCAGTTTCCGTAGATAAAGTTTTCGACGAATTATCTTCTTCAGGCGAAGGACTCGCAGAAGAAGAAGCAGGTGCTAGACTTGAAAAACACGGAAGGAACGAGCTTGAAGAAGGAGAAAAAGTTTCGCCGATAAAGCTGTTCGCTGAACAGTTCACCGACTTCCTGGTAATAATCCTGATTATCGCTGCCACTCTCTCACTGATAATGGGGCACCAGGTGGATTTCTACTTAATAATTGCGATCGTAATCGGAAATGGTATATTCGGGTTCATCCAGGACTGGAAAGCGGAACAGTCGATACAGGCGCTGAAGGAAATGGCTTCGCCGGATGCGCTCGTTCGCAGGGACGGGAAGAAAAAGGGCATCCCCCTCGAAGAAGTCGTGCCGGGTGACCTTATTTACCTGGAACAGGGATCCGCGGTACCGGCTGATGCCAGGCTAACGAAAGCGGAAAGTCTAGAAGTTGATGAGTCCGCTCTGACCGGGGAAAGCGAACCAGTGAGCAAGCAGCTCGATCCTGTAGAAGCCGACGCCGAACTTGCCGCAAGAAAAAACCTGGTATTTAAAAATACCAAGGTAGTTCGGGGTCGGGGAGAAGCAGTAGTTACTTCCACGGGTATGGAGACCGAAATTGGAAAAGTCGCTCAGCAACTACAGGAAGTCGAACAGGATCTTACCCCGTTCCAGAAAGAAGTCAACCAGCTGGGGAAAAAACTGGGTACCATCATTCTGTTGATATCATCCCTGATTGTTCCAATCTCTGTTCTGTTACACGGCACAGGATGGCTCAATGCTTTCCTTACAGCTGTAGCGCTCGCTGTGGCGGCAATACCGGAAGGGCTACCGGCAGTCGTTACCCTGTCGCTCGCACTGGGTACGAAGAAGATGTCCAAAAGGAACGCCCTGACCAGGAGACTGGCTTCTGTCGAGTCCCTGGGGTCAGTTGACACTATATGTACCGACAAGACTGGGACGCTGACGGAAAACGAGATGACAGTTCAGAAAATTTACACAGGAAAAGGCGAATTTGATATCTCGGAGGTAGATTTCTCAGAAAACCACGACGACGAAAGTTTTCTCTCCGAATCGGAAATATTGTTAAGGGCTGGAGCGCTCTGTAACGATGCCGAATTCCAGTCCGAAGGCGAGATCCTTGGCGACCCGACCGAAGCCGCTCTGTTAAAGTCGGCCAGGAATGCGGGGCTTGAACTTTCCAAAATAACTGATGAATACGTTAGGCTGCGAGAAATTCCGTTTTCCTCCGACAGGAAAATGATGACCACAGTTAATAAGTCGAAGGACGGCGCTATGGCCTACTCGAAAGGAGCTCCGGAAGTAATTCTTGATAAGTGCTCCAGCTACCGGGAAGACGGAGAAATTAACGAGCTAACCCCGGAAAAGCGAGAAGAATTTCGGAAAGAAGTAGAAGGGTTAGCCGGGGAAGCTCTCAGAGTACTAGGTTTTGCCATCAGGAAGGTTTCCGAGGACGATGTGAATAAATCTTCCGAAGAACAGCTGGAATCGGGCCTTACGTTCATTGGCTTGCAGGGGATGCTCGATCCCCCCAGAGAAGAGGTAAAGGAAGCCATAAATTCCTGCCGGAAGGCGGGGATTAGAACCGTCATGGTCACGGGAGATAACGCCCTCACCGCAAAAGCAATTGGTAGGGAGCTGGGCTTTGAAGGTGAAGTACTGACGGGTAGTGACCTTGACAGCATGTCGGACTTGGACCTCAGATCAAAGATATCCGAAGTCGATATTTACGCGAGAGTTTCACCTTCACACAAGTTAAAGATATTGAACCTGATCAAGGAAGAATACCACGTGGTCGCCATGACCGGGGACGGAGTAAACGACGCCCCCTCTCTCAAACGTTCTGATGTCGGGATTTCAATGGGAATCAGAGGAACGGACGTCGCAAAAGGTGCCTCCGACATAGTCCTGCTTGACGATAACTTCACCTCTATCAGAGACGCAATAGCCGAGGGGAGATCAATCTTCGACAACATACGTAAATTTGTCTCCCTCCTATTATCAGGCAATCTAGCCGAAGTACTGACGGTATTTCTGGCTTCTCTGTCCGGAATGGGATTGCCGTTAACCGCCCCTATGCTGCTATGGGTCAACTTGCTTACCGACGGATTGCCAGCTGTTGCCCTGGGAGCCGACGGTAAATCCCGGGGAGTAATGAATCGACCCCCGAGAAGAAAAGGGGAGGGCGTAATAAATAATTACATGATATACGTGATTTTGGGTATAGGTCTAACCCTTACAACACTGATTATCTTTTCCTACAGGCACTTTTTACCCGACATCTCAACGGCAAGAACAGTAGCTTTTACCGAACTCGTCCTTATCGAATTGCTGGAAATCTGGCCGATCCGGAAGATATTCGGTCAGCCGATAAGGAGAAATAATTGGTTATACCTCGCTATAGTGGCATCCCTAATCGCTCAATTCTTAGTTGTATATTCTCCGTTGAATGGTTTCTTTGGTCTGAATGCAATTGGGCTCTATCCCTGGCTGGTCATAATAGCTGCCGTGTTGATCTTCGGAACTTTTATCTGGATCTACGTCAAACTGGGACAAAAACTATTCAACTTTTAAAGGTAATTCCGCCGGGGACTTAAAAAATTGATAGGGGATGGTTTATCTTAGCTCTTCCCAGCACTTTCACCATTATTATCGAAGAATGATTTAAACTTATGACCAATAAGCCTACTTTACCTCTCAATTCCTCCCCTGCTTGCCTGCTACCGAGGTTTTTCTGCTGTTAAGTTTTAAAGGTTAAATCAGTAGTGGCAAGCAGTGTAGGGTAAATAGAGGCTAGACAATCAGGTAAGACACTGCTGAAAAACGAGTTTAAATTTCCTTCACAGGTTCTTTACATTCAGTCTTTACCCTATAATTGTGATGCATACAATTTCAAATTGGAGGGATACTTCATGAATTGGGCAAGAAAGTACCTGGTGTTGTTTATGGTGATACTCCTAGGATTAGGAGTTATCGCCACTGGAGAATTATCAGTTACCGGGCAGGAAGTTAAAGAAACACAAAGAACCGCAATAACCCGGGCCGCAGAAAAGGTGGGTCCCGCAGTAGCTAGAGTTGAAGTGCAGAAGAGTTTATCCCGTAGAAGTCCCTACAGCTTCTTCGAGGATCCGTTTTTCAAGTACTTTTTCGGCGAACCCCCCGAACGAGAGGAGCGAAAGGTTGAATCACTGGGTTCCGGGTTCGTTATTAACTGGAAAGGGGAAAAGTACGTGCTTACTAACGAGCACGTCGTGTCAGGAGCTCAGGAGATAAGGCTCGTATTCAGCGAGGGAAGGACGTTCCAGGCAGAAATCCTGGGCAAGGACGAGATGATCGACATCGCTGTGCTGGAAATTACCAAGGGAGAAGGTGTGGAGGACTTACCAACGGCAGTTCTGGGTAACCCTGATACCACGCCAATCGGAGGCTGGGCTATAGCGATAGGTAATCCCGAAGGCTTTGAGAATACCGTAACAGCAGGAGTGCTGAGTGCTAAAAACCGAACTATTCCGAAACCAAACAGCGAAGGTAGTTATCAGAACCTCCTTCAGACCGACGCGGCAATCAACCCGGGTAACTCCGGCGGCCCTCTTGTAAATGCTGATGGAGAAGTAATTGGGATAAACACCGCAATTATCCGAAGAAACCAACAGGGAGTCCCTCTAACCGGGCTTAATTTCGCAGTCTCGATTAACTCGGTTAAACAGGTCCTGCCACAATTAATCAACAAGGGTGAAGTTACTCGCGCATGGCTGGGAGTCTGGTTCCAGGAGGTAACGCCCGAGATGGGAGAGAAGTTCGGTCTGGAAAACGGGGAAGGAGTCTTGATCTCGGAAGTAGTCGAAAATTCACCAGCGGAGGAAGCAGGTCTCAAACCCGGAGATATAATAGTAGAAATAGGTGGAACGATAATTACGAGCGGAACGCAGTTCCAGGAAGAAATAATGTACCGCGACGTAGGAGAGAAAATCGAGGTTACCTTTATCAGAAATCAAGAAAAACAATCTGCAACCGTTGAATTAGGGAAGAGGACTGAAGAATCTACCCAGACCTCGGAGGAGAAAGATACGGTCACGGACGATGCTTTCGGGGTTACTCTGACCGAGAACTCCCCGTCCCTCCAGGAGAAGTACGAACTAGCGCTGAACGATGGACTCGTGGTTACCAACGTTCAAGAATTCGGTCCAGCGGGAACACTCAACGAGGGAGACGTACTGCTCCAGGCGGGGGAGAGTAACATGAACCTTTACTCCTTAAATACCGTAGAGGACTGGAAAAAAGTTACTTCTTCTCTGGGAGAAGGGGATACACTGCTAGTCCGGATTGTTCGAGGCAGCAGCTACCGCTGGGTCACACTCGAGAGGTGATCCTACAGTAACTGAACCGGGGATCGGGACCAATTCCAGAAGAACGATCCCCGGTTCCAATCTTACTCGAGATGAAAAAAACCGTACTCGTCGTTGACGACGATGAAGACCTCGTAGAATTGTTAAAAAAGTACCTGGAAAAGGACGGGTACGACGTGCTAACCGCGTACGACGGAAACGCAGCGTTAAACCTGTTCAGGCTTCGCGAGGTGGATTTAATCGTCCTCGATCTGATGCTTCCCAAGGTTGACGGATTGAACGTTTGCCGAACGGTCAGGAGCGAGTCACAGGTCCCGATAATAATGCTTACCGCCAAGACTGAGGAGGAAGACAGAATCAAGGGACTCGATCTTGGCGCGGACGATTACGTAACCAAACCGTTCAGCCCGGGCGAACTACTGGCCAGGATAAGGGCCGTACTTAGAAGAACATCGGAAGAAGAACAAAAAGAAGTAAGCCACGGTAATCTTCATCTGAACTTCGAGACTCGCCAGGTTTTGATCAATAATGAACCGGTGGATTTGACTCCAACCGAGTTCAAGATTCTTGCGACCATGGTCAAACAACCTCGACGAGTTTTTTCCCGACCGGACCTGATTCATTCAGCCCTTGGATACGGTTACGAGGGTTTCGAAAGGACGATAGACGTCCACATAAAGAACATTCGGAAAAAGCTAGAGCCCGACCCAGATGAACCCACCTACATCAGGACAGTTCATGGGGTGGGTTATAAGTTCGACCCCGCAACCGAACCGGATGGTCAATCGGAGCAAGATGTTCAATAGTCTGCGACTAAAGCTTCTGATGAGCTTTTTCCTGGTTATCGCTATTGGTGTTGGGACTATAGCCTATATTGCTTCTAACTCAGCCATTAGTCAGTTCGATCGTTACGTAAGCCGTGATCAGGCAGAGCGGTACCAGAGGCTCGCCCTGACGTTTTCCAATTACTATCGTTACATGGGAAGCTGGGATGAAGTCTCTGACCTCACGGCCAAAGTATCCGAGATGTACAACGAGCGAATAGTATTAGCTGATCCGGCCGGGGAAGTGATCGGTGATACAGCAGAAAAGCTAATCGGAGAAAAGATAGATTCCGATTGGTCCAACAAGTCGGTAACGATTAGTCTCGGCGACTTTTCCATAGGGAAGATCTACATAAGAACTCAACAGCGATCACCGCTGCAGAATACGTTTATCAATTCGGTAAACAAATCGGTATTAACCGGTGGGATTATTGCCGGGATTGTCGGGATAGTAATGGCACTGTTATTTTCGAGAAGTATTTTAAAACCAATTCGGGAGTTAACCAAAGCCACAAAGAAGATGCAACGAGGGGATCTGGATCAGCGCGTCGATGCTACTTCCGGCGGAGAAATAGGTAAACTTGGTGAATCTTTCAATGAACTCGCCCGAAGGCTAAAAGAACAAAAGACACTTCGGGAAGAGATGGTAAGTGACGTAGCCCACGAATTGAGGAACCCTCTGTCCAATATCCAGGGCTATCTGGAAGGACTCAAGGAAGGAATGATCGACCCAACTAAACAGGTCTTCGAAACATTGCATCAGCAATCTCTGGTCCTGAAAAGACTGGTAAATGACCTAAGAGACGTAAACCGGGCCAGGGCAGGCAAACTAAACCTGGATAAAAAGCTGGTGGTTCTTGAAGATATCATTTCCCGGGAAATTAAAGCTTTAGAAGCAAAAGCCGAAGAAGACGGGGTCGAACTAAATCAGAACCTGAATGGACCAAACCTCCTGAAGGCGGACCAGGCGAGAATATCCCAGGTCATCCGAAACCTTCTGGAGAATGCAACAACCCATACTCCGAAGGGAGGTGAGATAAAGATAAAAACCCGGTCTAAATCCGGAGAAGTAATAACTACCGTAACAGATGACGGACCCGGAATACCCGAAAAGGACTTGCCTTATGTCTTCGATAGGTTTTACAGGGTGGATAAGTCCAGATCCCGGGGAACGGGAGGTACGGGACTCGGACTAACTATTGCAAAGGAGATAGTTGAATCACACGGAGGCAAGATTACTGCAAAAAGCATTGAAGGTGAAGGTTCGACGTTTAAATTCACCCTCCCACTTCCTGACAAATAAGTCTTTCGAAATTCGTTCCAAATTTTTCTTATTTTTCCTGATGACCCGGACCTATTTTCATTCTCTCTTATTTTCTGCTAACGATTCCGTAACCAAATTTGGAAAAGGCTGGAACCGACCTCCAATCAAGCAATAATGGACAAATAGACCTTAAACGGGGGGTTGACTAACCCGGGGGTATTGGGTAAACTTTTGCTGAATTAGCAGTCAGCATACAAGAGTGCTAATTAGTTAAGCAAAATCTAATCAACAAAGAAACAGAGGAGGTATATATGGACATCAAACCATTAGGACGAAGAGTATTGGTTAGCGAAGTTGAGGAACCCGAGGAAGAGGAAGAAGTTACGGAAGGAGGAATAGTACTTCCCGATAGTGCGAAGTCTGATGATAATTACATCAGGGCCGAGGTTTTGGAAATAGGGACGGACGAAAATATCGAGGTCAAAGTTGGGGACGAAGTTATCCTTTCGAGCTTTTCGGGCACGGAAATTGAAGTTGACGACCAAGAAATGAAGATTATCAAGAATAAAGACATACTAGCCAAGATCGAATAACTATAACTTAGGAGGTTAATAAAAAATGGCAAAAGAAGTGAAATTTCATGAAGACGCGAGAAGAGCACTGCAGGAAGGGGTTAACAAGCTTGCCGATGCAGTTAGGATTACGTTAGGTCCGAGGGGAAGAAACGTAATACTGGACCAGGATTTTGGCGCCCCCGATATAACCAATGATGGTGTTACAATCGCCGAAGAACAAGAATACAAAGACAAATTTGAGAACATGGGAGCCCAGCTGGTCAAAGAAGTAGCCAGTGAGACTAACGATGCAGCAGGTGATGGAACAACCACAGCTACCATACTGGCACATGCTATACTTGAAGAAGGTTTCAAAAACGTCGCGGCAGGTGCAAACCCCGAATACCTGAAACAGGGAATTAAACGGGGAACTGAAAAGATCGTCGAGGAACTACAAGGCAAAAGCAGAGAACTTTCTACAAAGGAAGAAACCGCTCAGGTCGCAACTATTTCAGCCGACGACGAGGAAATAGGTCAAATAATTGCCGACACCATGGAAGAGGCCGGGGAAGACGGCGTTATTACCGTGGAAGAATCCGAGGGAATTGAAACTTACTACGAATTGGTTGAAGGTATGCAGTTCGACCGAGAGTACCTCTCACCTTACTTCGTGACCGACTCTGAAAATATGGAAGTCGATCTCGAGGACCCATACATTCTCATTACCGATCAGGAAATCAAAAATGCTCAGGACTTCGTGCCCGTTCTGGAGAGCATCGCTCAGACCGGTAATCCGCTACTCGTAATCGCCGACGATGTTGACGGGGAAGCCCTGACCACTATGGTAATTAACAAGATCAAGGGAACGCTTGACAGTGTAGCAGTCAAGGCACCCGGATTTGGTGATCGCCGTGATGCTCAGCTCGAAGATATTGCCACACTTACTGACGGTCAGCTCATAGCAGAAGACCTTGGCATGGATATCAGCGACACCACCGTAGATATGCTCGGTCAGGCTGAGAGAGTCAGAGTAACCGACGAGAATACGACGATTATTGGCGGAAAAGGCTCCACAGAAGCGATTAAAGGAAGAGTTGACAAAATAGAAAAGCAGATTGCTTCCAGCGATTCCGACTACGACCGAGAGAAACTGGAAGAGAGAAAGGCAAAACTCGTCGGCGGAATTGCCGTAATTAAAGTTGGTGCAGCCACTGAAACCGAATTAGACGAGAGGAAAACCAGAATGGAAGACGCCCTGGAAGCTACACAGGCTGCTGTTGATGAGGGAATCCTACCAGGCGGAGGAATTACACTGCTCAGAGCCGCCGAAAAGATAGATGAACTCAATCTTGAAGGCGACCAAGAGGTAGGGGCCAAGATCCTGAAGAAAGCAGTTAAAGAACCCGTTAAACAGCTGGCAAGCAACGCCGGTCACGAAGGTGCAATAATCGCCGAGCGTTTACTTGAGAAAGACGAAGGAATTGGCTTTGACGTAATTCAGGAAGAGTACACCGACATGGTTGAAGCCGGAATTATCGATCCGACCATGGTAACCCGGTCCGCTATCCAAAATGCTGCATCCGTAGCAAGCATGCTGCTCTCAACTGATGCTCTTGTGGTTGACGAAGAAGACGAAGACGAGGGCGGCGGCGCTCCCGGCGGCGGTCCTGGCGGCGGTGCTCCCGGCGGCGGTGCTCCCGGCGGCGGTATGCCCGGCGGCGGTATGCCCGGCGGAATGGGAATGTAACACCGAATTCTTAAATAAAGAAAACTTAATACCCGCAGCGAGCGTCCAGCTCGTTGCGGGTTTTTTATTTTCCGGGGAACTTATCTTCCTATAATATTTTAAGGTTATTCATCCAGGCCGAACAGTTACCTCGAGTCAAGAGGAAACCAGACCCAGAAACCCGGACGCACATACAGTATCATTAGTAGAAAGTTATGGAGGTTAAGTATCAACACGAAACACGAGGCTCACTTTTCAACCATCGGACCCCATCAGGATTGTCGCCCGAACCCCGACCAGATAGCTCTCGTCCTAGGGGGAGGAGGGGCAAGGGGCTACGTCCATTTGGGGATTGTTCAGGTGCTACTTGACTCAGGACTTGAGCCGGACATGGTGGTTGGAACCAGCATGGGTTCGGTTATCGGGGCCGCTGTAGCAAACAGGGCAAATCTCGACGGAATGATTAAAGTTCTCAACCGTTTGGACGTAAACCGGATCCTGAAAATTTCCCGTCAGAGTAGAAGGGAACTCGAAAAAGCAATAGGTAAATCCCTGGTGAAGGAGATAGGGATTAGAAAAAGGTTAGAAAAGGAGTCGAAGAAACCGCCAGTTAAGTTGGCCCGTTTGTTTACATTTTTCAAGCTTATGACGAAGAACTCCAGCATAGCGGAACTCCCGATTAGTTATGCCGCAGTGGCAACTGACCTGTGCAATGGAAGAGAAATACTGATCAGAGAAGGAAAAGTTTACCGGGCCACGGCTGCCAGTTCAGCCATACCCGGTTTCATCCCACCCGTAAAACTTAATGGGTACCAGCTGATCGACGGAGGAATTGTCGATACCGTTCCAGTTTTACCTGCTTTAAAGATGGGTGCCGGGTCCATGGTAGCAGTAGACGTAAGCAAGTCACTCGAACCGAATCCGAATCAGAATCCCCTTTCATTATTTTACAGATCTAGCGAAATAAGAAAAAATGAAATTTTAAGATTGAAAACTTCCATTGTTAAGGATGAGCTCGACGGTCGGCTATTAACCCTTAACCCGCCGGTAAACCAGTTAAACTGGCTTGATTTCAACGAAGTCGACAAGGCAGTCTCAATCGGAAGAGAGTTTGCCCGGGAGAATATCTCCGCGATTAAAGATATTTTCGAGTAAAGTATTCGTTAGTATTTCTTGCAATTTTATTTGAAAAAGGGAATCGGGCCGATATAATTCCTTTATGATCGATTCTCTTTTCAAATTTGAAGGTTTTTTTACGGGGCTTTTCCAGAAAGACCTTAGGAGTATTTTCTATAGCTCCAGATTACTTTCGCCAATAACGGGTTCTTTGGTTGACCTGTACCTATACCTGCATCCAGCGGGACACCACGTCTTAATGATAAATCTTAGTTCAAATTATTGAAAAACCTTACTTCAAAGAAAGGGGGGACACATGCCCAACCAGATTAATAGCAAAAAGAATCCGGTCAAAGCTTATTTTGATGAGATCGGAGAACGGCCTCTGCTAACGAGAGAAGAGGAGGTCCAGCTTGCCCAAAGAATTGAAGAAGGCGATGAGGAGGCGAAAGAAGAACTGGCGGTGGCCAATCTTAGATTAGTAATAAGTATAGCCAAAAAGTACAGGAACTTTGGTCTTTCTTTTCTCGATTTAATTCAGGAAGGGAACGTGGGACTCATGAAGGCCGTAGAAAAGTTCGACTGGCGTAAGGGTTACAAATTCAGCACTTACGCTACCTGGTGGATCCGCCAGGCTATACTCAGGGCAATTACCAACAGGTCGAGAACGATCAGAGTTCCGGCCCACATGAGCGAACTGATTAGGGAAATTAACAAAATCGAGAGGGAGTACATTCAGGAGCATGGAGAAGAGCCGGGAGCAGAAGATCTGGCCGATGAACTAGACGTTTCTCCTGAGAAAGTTCGTCACGCTAAGAAAACTGCCCAGCGCACGACTTCACTTGACAAACCCCTAAACGATGAGGGGAGGGAGTCCAACGTACTCGGGGATATTATGCCCGACAACAACCTTCCCAGCCCGGAAGAGGAATCCTTGGAGACACTTCTTAAAGATCAACTTAAAGAGCTTCTTCACGAGGTATTAACGGATAGGGAAAGACGGGTGGTCCAGCTCAGGTACGGTCTAGAGGACTATCATCCAAGAACGTTGAACGAGGTCGGCAAGGTTTTCGGCATCAGTAGAGAAAGAGTAAGGCAGATCCAAAAGCAAGCAATCAATAAGCTAAAAAACCCGGAGGTTAAAGATCAGCTCCGTGCTTATTTAGAGACTTATCAGATCACCTAGACTACCCAGCCAGACCCCCGTCTTTTTAGTTTCTGTATAGGATCATTCAGCAGAATCAGGCAATAATCCGGGAGTACCGTAAATCCTATTTCCCTCTACGTCTTTCTGGTTACCTTTATTTTTATGAGTTTTCCATTGACCGTCAACCATTTCCATAGAGGCGTAACCAGGGTCGCCACTGGAGGAAGTCCCGGCAATCCAGTCTTCGCTACCGTCAACCACCTGGACTTCCTGTCCACTGGAATTTTTCAGGACCAGTTTTTCACCTGAATTTGATAGAGAACCCTTATAAATAACATCAGCCGAGACCGAAGAAACTGTGTCGTCATCCGAACGTTCTAGAAGAAACGCCTCCCCGGGCTCAATAGTCTTATTTACCACCGTGATTGTATCCCCTTTTTCCCGCCCGAGATGAACAGTCGCGCCGTCCCAGGAAAGGGTCCACCCGGTCAGATCAATTGTTTTATCGGTACCGTTTCTCAATTCTATCCACTCATCCGCCCAGCTAGCCGGCGTTCCGGACCAGGCCACTTCGCTTACCATTACCGAAGTACCGGTATTTGCCAGACCCGCCACACCTACCAGACCTACGAGTAATGCCAGAACGAAAAGTCGCTTTAGAATGGAAACTTTCATTTTTTCACCTCAATTTACTTTATTTGGGTTAAAATTTTAAATTTGTCACTAATTATTAGTATTGAATAAACTTATTTACTATTATAAAGTGACTCAAACAGGCTGTCTATAAACCAGTTTAAGTTTTTGCTTAGGCCGAGATAAAGAAAAAATTAATCTCAGTTAACAAGGAACTGGGTGCACCATCAAATCTTTACCAGTACAAAACCCCCAAATTTCTATATCAATCTTTTCACTTTTATAAGGAGGGAGGCATAATTCCTGAGCATCACCTCATTTATCCAATAAGGCCCCGCTTACCCGGACACTTATTAACTAAAAACTTTAAAGTGGTGTAAATTCCCGGCAGGCATGAAATAACAAGGGACAGTGTAAGTACAAAGCAATTAAAAGTGGTTACGGTAAAAGAATTAAGTAAACCCCAACTGCCGGTTGATAAGCGTCAGGGGGCAAAATATAATTTCCTTCGTTCCAGAGGTGGAAAGATGGATAACTTAGTTATTGTAGAATCTCCGACAAAAGCAAATACTATAAATAGATACCTGGGCTCTAAATTCGAGGTCCGCTCATCAAAAGGACACGTCAGGGATCTACCTAAAAAGGAGTTAGGAGTAGAAATCGAAAAGGGATTTCAACCAAATCTGGTCATAAACCAGAAGAAACTTGTAAAAAAGTTAAAGAAGGCTTCAAAGGACAAAAGTAACGTTTTCCTCGCCACCGATAACGACAGAGAGGGTGAAGCTATTGCCTTTGATCTGTACGAGCTCCTCAGTCAAAACGGAAATGGAGGGAAAGAAACCGGTAAGTTTAAGCGGATTATCTTCAACGAAATTACGAAAAATAGCATAGAAAAGGCGCTGGATAATCCCACGGACATCGACCTTAAAAAGGTCGACGCTCAGAGAGCAAGACGGATACTGGATCGGCTGGTCGGTTATTTGATTAGCCCGCTCCTCTCAAAAACTGTCTCGGGAAGCAGATTCGAGGGATTAAGCGCGGGGCGCGTCCAATCCGTTGCTCTGAGATATATAGTGGAACGGGAAGAAGAACGTGAGAAATTCGATCCTGAAGAGTACTGGAAAGTCGCAGTAGATCTTTACAAAGAAAAGAAGTCCGACGAGTTTCAGATGAACTTGAAAAAAATCCGCGGGGAAAAACCCGATATAGGGAGCGAGGAACAGGCAAACGAAGTAAAGAAAAAATTGACCGAGGCTAGATTTGAAGTTTCCAACTTAAAGGACAAACAGAACAAGCGGTCTCCCCTGCCACCATTCATTACTTCCACCATGCAGCGAGCAGCTTCGTCGGTTCTGTCCTTTACCCCCAGTAAGACGATGAGCATCGCCCAGACACTTTATGAGGGAGTAGAACTGGACAAAGGGGTGGAGGGTCTGATCACTTACATGAGAACGGATTCGACCCGGGTTGCAAAAGAAGCAAATAATGAGTTAAGAAAGTTCATAAATAAAGAATTGGGGTCCGACTATCTATCCGAGAAGACGAGATATTATCAGAAGAGCAGTGCGGCACAGGATGCTCACGAAGCAATCAGACCGACCGACGTTCGCCGCCGCCCGAAAAAAATCAAAAAACATCTATCTTCGGATCAGTATAAACTATATAAGCTTATCTGGGATCGGTTCGTCGCGACGCAGATGAGTGAAGCCAGGTACAGGCGACGAAAGATAACTGTTAAGGCAAACGGTTTCCAGTTCAAGACCTCGGGCAGTACTCTCGTTTTTGACGGTTTCTTAAAAGTGCTCAAACTAAAACCACTCAAGGATCAGGACGTTACTCTACCGGATGACCTTCAGGTCGGGGATCGATTAAACCTTAAAAAGGTCGATCTCAGCCAGAACTTTACTAAACCTCCAGGTAGATATACGGAAGCCGGATTGATTAAAAAGCTGGAGAAACAGGGAATAGGGAGGCCCAGCACTTACGCCAGTATTATTTCTACGATTCAGAAGCGGGATTACATAGTAAAACGAAACAGTTCTTTTGTTCCTACTTTGCTGGGTTACGTGGCCGTGGAATTTCTCGAGGAGTACTTTCCGGAGATCGTCGAACCTGACCTTACAGCCAAGATGGAAAAAGCGCTGGATGAGATAAAAGACGGGGAAAATTCCAAGGAAAAGACTCTGGCAAAATTTTATGCTCCGTTAAAGAAAGAACTGAACAGGGTGGAGGACTCTCTGGAATCGAACGAAAATAGCTTTCAGATCCCAACTGATGTAGAATGTTCCAGCTGTGATGGACACATGAACATTCGATACTGGAAAGGTTCTCCTTATCTTTCCTGCTCATCCTGGCCTGAGTGTGAAGAAAAGATTAGTCTTCCTTCGGACATATCCTTCACCTTCAGGGACGGGAAGGTTTTGATAGCCGATGAACTGGAGAAGAAGAAGGCAGAAGAGAAGGAACTGGGAGAAAAGGAATGTCCGAAATGTGGATCGGCCATGGAAATAAAGCACGGAAAATACGGTCGTTTTTATGCCTGTACAAATCCTGACTGCGACGAGACGGCATCAGTCTCCACCGGAGTAGAATGTCCAAACTGCGACGGAGGCGAGTTACTGGAACGGTATTCCCGTAAAAGAAAGCAGACGTTTTACGGATGTAGCAATTACCCGGACTGCAAATACACTACGAACGACAAACCGATAAAACAATGCCCCGCCTGTGAATCAGGGGTTCTGGTAAAATCGGACGATAAACTGGTTTGTACCAACAAAAGCTGTAACCACGAGGAAGACGCCAATTAAAAAGACAATCTTAGTTCTTTCGCCACTATGCGAGAGATTCACCAAAAACAGGGCTCACTTTATCTATCGGGCCCTTCCCTGCATACCTGATTTAACCTCTAAAACTTAGCAGCAGAAGTAATCCGGCAGCCAGGTAAGTGGGTCCGGACAATAAGGGATAAACAACTAGGTACGGCAACGGTGAAAGATTTGTGAATAGAAAGAGTTCCTCTTCCTCTAAATTTGAAAGGAAAAGCTTTTGTGCTTACCCTTTATTGATTGTTATGGAGGGGTGGGCGAGCGGCCAAAACCGCCGGTCTGGAGTACCGGTGAACCGAGAGGTTCCGTGGGTTCAAATCCCACCCCCTCCGCCACTCCCATGCTAGGTGGGGGTTAGCGGTCCCCGTTATCCTCAGACCGCTATAGAGGAGCCGATAAGCCTGTTGAGGGATTGGTTACTTGGGACCGCCTTGAGTAAGTGGTGTCGACGGCTGAGTCCTCTGCGGCACAAGTTTACAAACCCCGTCAGGCCCGGAAGGGAGCAGCGGTAAGTAGACCTCTGTGGGTGTCAGGGGATAGCTTGGCCCGAGCTAACTGCTCAAGTAACGCCAGGTAACCGATTTCGAGGCAGGCTGCATGGGTTTAATGACTTAGAAATCCGCTCGCTATATTTGGTTTTTGTTTTTTATTATACAGGCCTTTAGCCCTCAAAAAGGACTGGTGATTCCATGCGTACTTTCTTTTGCCTCGAACTCACAGAGGCCGTAAAGAGAGAAATTAGTGACATTCCTCACTCAATAGACAGTCCTGCCTACGTAAAGTGGGTATCCCAGGACAACCTACACGTAACTCTAAAGTTTCTCGGGGATGTTAATAAAAAAGAAATACCCGGAATTAAACAACAGGCGGAAAAGTCTGCCGCTAAAATTAATCCTTTCGAGATGACTATCGATAAGCTAAGCGGGTTTCCCAACCCGGGGTTCCCCAAAGTAATATGGCTTGGCTCTAATTCTCCTCCCGGGGAGATATTTCAGCTCCAGGAGAACCTGGAGTCGAGAATGGAAAACCTTGGATTCGAAAAGGAAAACCGGGATTACGTGCCTCACGTAACACTCGGTCGGACTAAGGACGAAAACGAGGCAAAAATAGAACAAATGGGGAGCAAATTAAAGAGTTACGAGTTAGAAGATAACTGGACAGTTTCAGTCGACCAGCTGACCCTGATGGAAAGTACTTTAAAGTCCCATGGGCCGGAGTACGATCCGGTATCCCGACTTGACCTCGGGAAGTCCAGTTGAGTTATCGATATCTGGACCACGGGGCCGATATCGGCCTGGAAGTAAAAAGCGGCAGTCTGGAAGGGTTATTTAGCGAGGCAGGAAAATCAATTTTTAGCCTGATGGTAGATATAGAGGAGATTCAGGCGAAGGAATCTCTTGAACTGGAACTGATCGAATCCAATCTGGAAAATCTTATATACGAATGGTTAAGTGAATTGTTATCCCTGAGCAACCTGAGAGGGCAGGTATACCGGGAATTTTCTAAATTGGATATTAATGAATCCAATTCGGGCTACGGGCTGGAAGCCGTCGCAAGGGGAGAAAATATTGACCCGGAGAAACACGAACTGGGCACGGAGGTAAAAGCAGTTACCTATCAGGGGCTGGAGATAAATCAGGCTGAGGACGGCTGGCGGTGCAGGTTCGTGGTCGACGTTTAAAGATACTACTATTTTTCGACT
>JAGXLB010000255.1 GCA_018334915.1 Candidatus Bipolaricaulota bacterium | reverse complement strand
CGGTTATATTGCCGGTTACGGTACTCCGGGTCAGGTAGAGGAGAACATAGGTAAATTGGGCCTTTCTCTCAAAGCACAGAATAGATTAGTCAGCAAATTCGGCTTGGATGGTGAGAACAACAGTTAACCCTGCGCTAAACGGGGGGCAATCCAAAACGTGAACTCGTCCAACCAGTCTTAAGGATTGAGGCGAAAGAGCGTCAATAATACGAGTCGGTGGCAACGGCAATACCGAGCCGAGGACGGCTTACCCTACTTCCCAGAAGTTGTGAATTTCGAAAACACCACCTTCGACGTCCATACCAAAGCCAAAGTTATCTCCTTTTATCGCTTCTTCGAGGGAAGGCGTAAACCAATAGGAATTTTCGGCAAATCTAGAACTTGCTTTTGTGGCATCAAAGTCCTCACGGAAATTCCAGTCTTTATAACTGTCACTCCCGTTAGAGTCAATAAAAAGCCCGAGGTTATTAGAATATTTGCTTAAATGATAGCTATTTCCCAGCGTGGGTTCAGTGTAGATTTCCCGGTTATCAGATGCTCCAAATCCACTCTGGCCCTCCCCGTAGATATACTTATCATCTCCTGCTTCATCGAAGAAAAATCCTCGGCTCCTGATATCAGCTAACCCAAAGCTGATTATTTGACTCCTATAGCTATCGTTACCTTTCCGGTCAATCAAGATTCCAGCTCCACCGTCCCAACCAAAGCCCAGAGCCGCCCCTCCCTTTACGCCATGTTTGTCTTTGTCAAAGTAGAGTTCTTTGTCAAACACGTTGTGGCTGTCGTTACCACTTTCATCAATCAAAGCACCAATTGCCCAGTGGGCCTCGGATCCTTGAGTAAAGTACACGCTGTTAAAAACGTCATCACCTTGCTTATCAAAGGCTATACCGGTTCCAAACCAATAACCTGCACCCATAGACCAATTTCCCGAAGTGTATTTGTCATCTCCCTTAATGTCCATAATAACACCAAGTCCACCAGACCAGGCCTTACCATCGGTGAGGTCCCCGCGTCTTCCTCCCCCAACCCCTTGAGCCATATTTCCATTAATAAAGTCATCGGCATGATAATCGGCCAGGGTAACTTTTTCAGAAGCGTACCTTTCTGCTTCGTAGATATCGTCGCCGGAATAATTGGCTAAAGCCCCTACGCCGCCGGGGCCTCCATATCCTTGCCCCATTCCACCAAGGTAGAATCGATCATCCCCAGTCCTATCCAGGGTTAAGCCAATTCCAAAGTAACCCGTGCCCTGAGAAGAATATGTGCTAGAGTAATTATCGTTACCCTCGCCGTCATAAAGTATACCAGTACCGAAGAAACCCACGCCCTGAGAGTAAGAATAGGAGTTATAACTATCGTTTCCTGCGAAATCCATCAATATCCCGGTACCGAGAATTCCTGCCCCCTGGGTAGCAACCGTTTTCTTTGAGTTTTCGTACGAGTCGTTACCGGATACATCTATACAGACTGATATTGGAATACCGGGGCCTGGGTTCGCTCCCACTAAACCTTTATATCGGTCATTTCCTCCCAGGTCGACCATAAGTAAGAGATCCGAATAATTATGTAAATGGTCCTTCGTCCCCGCAATAACTACCCGTCCTATCGGAGTCTTAATATTAACCTCACTAAATTCAAGTACCTCTTTCGACAATTTGTTAACCTTGTTCGCGAAAATGTTTGTAGCGTAAGTTACCTGTTGAGAAGAGGTAAAAAGGGCCGACCCGTCTAACGACTCCTGGACGTCCTCTACGGAGGGATAAAATTTTTGGCCGTTAGGCTGTGTTCTCCCGAAATCTCGTATTCTATACACTTCCTGCAGATCTTCCTCGGGGATATTTCTTACAGCCTTCCTCTGCCAATCATGAACATGGGTAAGGTGAAGCAGGTATTCTGCCAACGGCTTTCGAAGTTTTTCTGGAAGCTTTTCTATTTCAGATTCCGCTCTTTTTCTGGAATTGACGTAGCTATCACGCTCAGCGACCAGGTATTTCTTTTCTTTTCCCCCATCTTTACTATACAGCCTGTCAAAAGCAGCAAGAAGAGGTTTCCCCTCTAGCACTTGTGCCGTTGCCCCCTCGTGGCTGTAATAGCCTCTAAATAATCCCGGTCTGAGCTTATCTATACCCAGATAAAAAAGCAGCTTGTAGAGAGCGTCTTTCTCCTGATATTCGGGATTTAAAAACTTCGATACAGCTCTCTCCATTACCTTGCTAAAGGGGTATACCATGTGTGGGTTTTTGTATAAATCCATAAAGAAGTCCAATTTATAGGGAATTTGCCCTGGGAGTGGTGCTCTAGTCGCCATATAGCCGGGCGGGAAATCGAGTTTCAAAGCGTCCTTCGTGAGATTCAGTTTATCCAGTGCAAAATTTATTAAGTCTTGATCGGGAGCAACGCCTTCCAAATCATAAGGGCCATCAACCGCCAAGGAAGTAAAACCCGGTAAGGCTAAAAACAGGCTAATCAAAATTACCAAACCCTTAACCTTGAAGATTCCCATAATACCACCTATTTAGCAATTTTTGTAGCCTCCCCTCTATGAACGTGGAACAAACTAAATGATAAGTAAGGTTCACAGAAACGAACCTTTCAGTCAACCACTGCAAGATATTCCTCAACTACCTCTTCCCGTGAAAGACTTTAACTCCATACATTTGTTATTCAACCAAAAAGGATTCAAGTTCCTCGTAGAATTCCGCGACCCACTTTTCCCTTAGCAGAATAGCGAAGCCTTGAACCATATGCCTGAATTTGAGAAAGAATGAACCGGCACCGGCGGAACAAGAAAATCCACACACTATCTACACATATTCAACAAACCTTTACCACATCCAGTGGATATAATAGGTTCGTAAAAATGGAAGAGTTAATCCACTGGAGGTGGATGAAATGAAAATTACAATACTCGACAAAGAATCGATACGAATAACCTTGGTTTTAACGCTAATGAGCGGACTTATTTTAGTCGGCGTTCCGGAAGTTTTGGCCAGCACGGGCGAGGAGCCTTACGGGGCTGAAAACGTTATTGAGAATCGGACTTACACTCTGGAGGAAATGCTGACCTACGCAATTCAGGACGAGTACAAGGCCAGGGCAGAGTACGAGCTTATCATAACCGAAATGGACGGTGGCAGGCCCTTCACAAATATAATCAAGTCGGAAGAAACTCATATAGCTCTGTTAAAACCGTTGTTCGAAGCTCACGACATAGAATTACCAGAGGACGACGCGGCCGAACATACGGTTCTCCCGGAGAACATTGACGTAGCTCTTGAGGTCGGCGTTCAGGCAGAGATAGAGAACATTGCGATGTACGAGAATTTCCTGAGCCAGGATCTTCCTGAAGACGTAGAAGAAGTATTCCTCAGGCTTAAAAATGCCTCT
>JAGXLB010000254.1 GCA_018334915.1 Candidatus Bipolaricaulota bacterium | reverse complement strand
TGAATCACAATCGTGTAGCCATAGAGCACGAAGGGATGCTTATTAGTACGTTTTAACGGTTCTAACCTGCACCAGTAAAAGGATTAGCCGGGAGTGATTACCGGAAAAACTACAAAACATAAGATTTCACAGTTGAAATTGGGAGCCCTTTTAGGGATGCTGGGTCTTTTGCCTGTAAAGAAAAAACATTCCTAACATTACGGGTTTTTTGTTCCAAGTTCCGCACCTTGGTGCGGGGTAATTGACTTTTACCTTATCTTACCTTTGACAAACCCCGCCGACCCGCAGTAACCGGCACCTAAAACAAAGGCCTGATTTTATCATTCACTCCAAGGCGCTCACTTACCTGGCCCAATCAACTTTCCAGGAGACGTCCTCTAAATATTGAAGCCAGAAGGAACAGGACCGGAATTATCTCCAGGCGGCCGATCCACATGTGAAAGATAAGTATTAACTTGGCACCGAAATCCCGGCCCGGACCCGTTATACCGGACGACAAGCCCACGTTTCCCTGGGCTGAGGCAACTTCGAATAGGGAATAAGATAGGGTAAACCGATCCGCTGTCGCTATATCCAGCAGTACGACTCCTCCAAACAGCAAGATGAGCCAGAGGAGACCGACCGTAGCGACGCTCAAAAACCGGCCGGTGGCCTCCTCTTCGGTCAATACCTTATTGCCAAAGCCGAACTGAAGCAACTTGTTAGGAGAGGATATTATCCGTCTAATTTGCCAGAAGATACCTTTAACTATCATAACCGAGCGCAATATTTTAATCCCACCCGCCGTAGATCCGGCCGCCCCTCCGATTATCATACCTCCGACCATCATCATCTGCCCGGTAGCAGACCAATCACCTATGTCGGCCGTCTGAAAACCGGTGCAGGAAATGGCCGAAACAAATTGAAAGGCGGAGTTCCGGAAATGTTCCAGTTCTACCACCTCCAAAAACCGGGCCCCCGTAACGAGCCCGATTCCCACTACGGTAAGCAAAATCAGCCACCTGGTCTGGAAATCCTCTTTTAGTTTGCCCAACTGGCCGGTCAAAAGCTGGTAGTGGAAGGTAAAGCTAATCGCCCCAAACAGCATAATCGGCAAAAGCACTATCTCGATTAATGGACTCTCATAGGAAGCGATACTTCCATTCTGGACACTGAAACCCCCGGTGGTAATCCCGGTCATAGCGTGGTTTATCGAGTCCCAGATGGGCATGCCGGATAACCAGAGAGCCAGGGTGCTGAGAACGGTATATAGACCAATAATCCACCATATGGTTCTGACGGTGGAGAGCACGCTGGGGTGGATCTTCTCCTCTCTGGCCTCCGAGAAAAACAGGTTGAAAGAACCCACTCCTGACCGTGTCAGGATGGTAAGAGCCAGTACAATCACCCCCACTCCACCGACCCACTGCGTCAGGGACCGCCACCACTGAAGGCTGCGGGGAAGGAGGTTCTCGCGGACCGTCATGGTCAATCCGGTACCGGTAAACCCGGCCACGGACTCGAAGAAAGCATTTAACGGGTCGAGGAAATGAAGTATCGTCTGGGGGGTTTCCGGGTTACCCGCGAGGTTGTAGGCAATAAAGATAAACGGCAAAGAGCCGGCCAGGGAAATCAACATCCATCCACTGGCCGCGATCAACATGCTCGTCCTTACGTCCAGACTGCTTTCCTGGTGCCGGAAGGGTAAATACAACAGCCCGCCCAGGGAAAGGATACGGCACTCGTCGCCAAAAACGGCCAGAAGGCGAAGTATTCCCGGTAAAACAAAGAGATAGGAAGGGAAAGGAGCGCCATCATCCCAACTATTGTGACCAGCAGACCCAGTTCTCGCAGGATTGAGGTTAAGTAGTTATTCCAGTTCATCCCGTAATCTTTGAAAGCGTTTCTTCCGATATAAACTCTTTTGCGAATAAGGTTAGGGAGTCACCTTCTTCAAGCTCCGTACTCCCGGAAGGAACCAGAGTCTGATTTTGCCGTTCGATAGCGACTATAAGCATACCTTCGGGAAGGACCCCATCACTTTTTGCCTGCTCCAGAGTAGTGTCCAAGATTAAGGAGTCCGTAGAAACAGTCGCTTTAAACACCCTTGCTTCTCCACTCAGCGGGATAAAGTCCTTTATCTTCGGTCTCTGAATTGCGTTGTAAAGGTGCTCGGCCACTAAATCCTCCGGGTGTTCCATTATGTTGACTCCCTGAGCCCGGAAGAGCTTGGAGTGAGCACTCTGGTTGACCACGGAAACCAGAGAAGGGACCGAAAGCTCTCGCCCCAGGGTCATTACCATCAAATTGGTTGCATCGTCGGACGTAGTGGCAACCAGGGCATCTGCTTTCTCCGCCCCGGCCTCCAGCAGCACATCCTGGGAGGCGGCGTCCGCGGTATATATTTCCAGGTCGTACTCTCGAGAGATATTTTGTGCCTTTTCCCTATCCTCCTCGATAATTACCAAATCGTTGGCTTCTTTGCTGGCTATATCAACCAGGCTCCCCCCGATTTCACCTATCCCTACTATTATCATATACATTGTTTCTCCCCTCGTTTATTAAAATACGTAAGAAGTTAATACATGGGCAACCTTTCCGTTCTTTACAAACACTTGCCGAGAAAGCCTCAGGGCTTGGCCCTGGGGATGAATCGGCTGGTGTTTGTCCAGCACTCAATTGAGCTTTGATGCTTGGTCAAGTTTTAATAAGTTCATTGAATCTGGCTAAGTTAGCCTTAGTGATACGTACATCTAATTTAACCAAGTTCTTCTCCTCAATTGAGTGCTGGGTCAACTCTCGTTTTTCAAATCTAAGTTTGTATCCACTTGTTTTTCTACAAGCCCCGTCCCTTGGGGCGGGTTTCTTGACTCTCGAGCTCCCAGCTTCTGTTATCTTCTTTCAGCAACCATGTCAGAAAACCCTACCTCAAGCTCTCACTCCTTAATTTACCCGACCAATAGTAATCTATTATTTAAGAAAATCAGCTGTTGTTAAATCTACTCAAGATAGATTTCCATTTCTAAAAGGTCTCCTAAGTTTTTAACAATCCGCCACCTATATTACAAATATTTTAGCAGGAATTTAGCAAATTTCATTCAATTGACTCTGAAACTACTTAACAGGCAGGGAGTCAAGCACCCCGCCCTAAGAGACGGGGTTCTTGACTACAAGTGACCGTGAATTTGCGGGGATTTTGCTCGGATGAGTTCGAAAAGTGAGAATTTTTCTGTCCATAAATATGCGCCTGATTGTCTCGTTTCATGTAAAAATTGGTAAGCAGAAATTAGTTAAAAGTTGTTTGTCACGCCCCTGTGGTCGGTGCGCATCTGTGGGTGGTGGAGGCGATCGGATTCGAACCGACACCCTCCTGGGTGCAAACCAGGCGCTCTCCCGTTAGAGCTACGCCCCC
>JAGXLB010000067.1 GCA_018334915.1 Candidatus Bipolaricaulota bacterium | reverse complement strand
ACCTTAGATTTGATTTCCGTTTGCAGATCTTCCAGGCTATTGATGTTTTCCGCCAATTCCGAGAGCCGAACGGTCTCTTCTGCCGGTTGGTCAAGTATGTACTCTCGTGCCTTCTGGCCGACCTCAAGGGTACTATTTATTTCAAGGAAATCGGTTGCTTTTAGAGGGGGGTGTTCCTCAGCCTGATTTATCAGGGGCTTGAAATCGGAGATCTCTCCTAATTGGAACGGTTCCGGTTTTTCTAACAATCTCCGACATTCTTCGACCTTTGCCAGTTCCTCTTCTATCTCCTCTTGGTCGGAGGTTGGAGTTAATTCCTCAATCCTTTTTGCCCCAAGCGAAGATACCGAGAAGTCCTTTACGATATTTTTGAGCTTCTCGAATTCCAGATCTCGATACGTTCGCTCATTTGTTACACTATCGGTCATTTCAATACCCCGAATAATTGTGATTTATTGACTGGAGGCTCTCCAAATCCGTTAGTGAGAATAGATTAAGCAGCTTCAGTCTCCCCATTTTACGATCTCTAGCCCGACTTCCGCAGTTCCCGAATCGATAATTCCCAGCTTATCGGCAGCTTTTCGAGATAGGTCAATTATCCTATCTTTTACGAACGGACCACGGTCATTTATCCTCACTACAACATCCTTTCCAGTGGAGAGATCGACCACTTTGACTCTGGTATTGAAGGGCAGGCTTTTGTGAGCTGCGGTAAGTTCATTCATGTCGAAAATTTCTCCGTTCGCTGTTGGTTCGCCCTGAAAGTTCGGTCCGTACCAGCTGGCCGTGCCTGTCTGGTAAAAACTACCTCCGGGACTCGTCGTTAATCCTATGATAACCCCGGCCGCGATAAGCGAAACTCCAAGTAACAAATATATCTTTGGCATTAACTCCTCCGTGAAGTTCCAGTGGCCTTGACCCCTTCGGTCGATTTTCTTAGTCGATCTCCCCGACGAATAAATCGTCACGTTTGAATGAACCGAAACGAGGTTCGAATTTTTCCGGGCAATCCGGCAAAAATGGGTATATTTTATCTCTCTGGAGTCATTCTGAAAAATTGATCGGATACATTTTAGGAACCTATGAGGTCTTCGAGGTATTCCTCTATTTCGTTCAGTCCGTAAATCGTCCTGCCAACCTCGTAGTCCTCAAGCCAGGCCTCCTTAACCGTTTCGTCCCTTCGGACCTCCACGTCCTCTATTCCCAGGCTGGAAATCATCGTCTCGGCCTCGCTTTCTATCTGTTTGTTCTTTACTCGAAACAAAAACCTCTGCAAACCCAATTAAATTCACCTCACAATCATTTTCGTACTAAAATCCCGCATAAATCGGGACGCTAACCTACCACTATGTTATTTCGCCTCTGCCCAATCCGTCTTCAATAGAATGATAAGATTAAAAAGTCGTTGGGTAAAGTCTGCTGATTTAGTTGCAATTCAATTATTACCGCCATCTCGGTTTATTGCCTGGCCTGCCCAGCCCCTGCCGCTACCTGGCAACTCTCTATAGAAATTGCAGGTATGCAAAGTTCCCTCAGAAATTAAGATGCAGAGGGTCCGGGGAATAGAATAAAGCTATTCGAATTCCAGCTTGTCTCCTGCAGATTCCAGCATGGATTGAAAATCACGGAAATCCTCAACGGGCATACTGACACTGGCATACCCGTACTGGAATATTATTTCATTTGTCTCGTCGTCAAGCCATACGGCAATAGGCGTATCTGTCTCAGTGGTGCCTTCGGCGAGGTCTTCGATGCTGATAACGATCACCTCCTAAACGAATTTTAAAATGAAGTGGAAATAGAAGTAGAAAACGGGTAGGGCGAATAATAGCCCGTCGATTCTATCCAGCACACCTCCATGCCCTGGAAAAATATTCCCCGAATCCTTTTTGTTTGCAAGTCTCTTAAACCAGGACTCGGTGAGGTCCCCCAGCTGGGTGGCCAGTCCTACCAGTAGAGCGAGCAACCCGATATGAGGTAGCCACTTTATATATGGAACCCAGATCGGCGAAAGCGATGCTCCAAGAAAGGCAACAATTAACCCCCCGGCGACCCCCTCGATAGTCTTGTTTGGGCTAACTTCGGGTGCAATTTTTTGACTTCCAAAAAAGCTACCCGCGATATAAGCTCCCGAGTCGTATCCCCAGACAATTAACAGCAGGTTTATCGCGTGAATAATGCCGCTTTCGGCAAGGTAAATGAGGTAAAAATAGTGAAGCAATCCGGGTACGTAAGCGAGTGCAAGGATAGCTGCCAGTACGGCCTTTGCGTTTTCTCTTCCACTCCTGAGTCCTAGATTGTTAATTATGGCAACTACCAGAGTGCTGACACCAACCAGAACCCCGTATTCTGGCCCGAATA
The DNA here is from genome assembly GCA_018334915.1 of Candidatus Bipolaricaulota bacterium. Lineage (GTDB taxonomy): Bacteria > Bipolaricaulota > Bipolaricaulia > M55B111 > M55B111 > JAGXLP01. Next base: position 10,488 of record JAGXLB010000067.1, on the reverse strand, counting down.
GTGAATAGGCAAAAAAGGCGAGCCCGGCCAGGACTGAAGTGGGAATTATCCTCACTTTTATACCGGATTCTCTAATTAAACTGGTAAATTCGGCTGTTCCGACGGCAGCGGAAATGGCAAGGAAGAGGCCTATTGCCCAGGGGAAGTTGTACCGTTTAGCGAAGAAAAGAAGAGCGAGTACTCCCGGAGCCGTAATCAACGAGGTGATTATTCGCTTTGTTAGCGTGTTCACTGATCGTATTTCCCTTTTTCCACCCGCCCGAACCGTCTTTCCCTTTGCTGGAAGTCAGATATTGCCTCCAGGAAGTTTTCCGGTTTGAACGAGGGCCAGAACTTTTCCGTGATCCAGATTTCCGTATAGGCGAGTTGCCACAGCATGAAATTGCTAATTCTTCTTTCTCCACTTGTCCTTATCAGAAGGTCCGGATCCGGTATCTCGGACGTGTAAAGATGGGACTGGAAGACCTTTTCGGTTATTTCCTCACTGGAAAGATCTCCTCCGGTTGCCTGCGAGGCCAGCTCTTTTACCGCGGTTAGTATCTCCTGCCTTCCCCCGTAGTTGAGAGCCAGTATTAGCCGTAGACCCTCGTTGGTTGAGGTTTTCTCCACAGTTTTCCTTACGACGTTTTCTGTTCTGTCGGGGAGACCGTCTATATCTCCGATAATTCTTAGCCTGACATCGTTCTTCAGCAATTTGTCGCCACGATTTCCGAGGAGATTCTTTAGCAGCGTCATAAGGAATTTGACTTCGCTGTCAGGGCGAGACCAGTTTTCAGTCGAGAAAGTGTAGAAGGTGAGAAAATCAATCGGAATCTTTTTCGCGATAAATTCTATCAGGTCCTCCGCCCTTTTTGTTCCCTGTCTATGGCCTTCCGTTCTTTCCAGGCCTTGATTGTGAGCCCATCTCCCGTTGCCATCGGGAATGATAGCCACATGTTCTGGAATTGTACCCTCCAGAATATTATCTATCATCTCGTCAAGATTCACTTCCTATTGCCTCCCTGACAAGGTAAAGAGAGCCTGTGACGCATATTAAATCTTCAGGTTTTGCCTCCCTTTTTGCAATTCTGATAGCTTGGTCTGGCGACCTGATTCCTCTGTAGTTCAGACCGATTTGGTTCGCCCATCTTTCCAGGGCTTCGAGAGGGGTGGCCCTTGGCAGGTCAAGTTCTGTCAGGAAAATTTCGTCCACCACGGGACTCAGGGTGGAGAGCATGCCATTGATGTTCTTGTCTTTTAATCCACTAAAGACGAGTTTTATTTTAGCACTTTTCGGACGCAGCGATCGGTACTGCTTCAACTCCTCTGTCAGCAGGCCCGCTGCCGCCCTGTTGTGTGCCGCGTCGACTAGAAGGTGAGGGTTTTTTTTCAGTATTTGAAATCTGCCAGGCCAGTCGGCGGTCTTCAGCCCAGTCTTTATATGAGATGTCTCTGTTGAGAATTCAGTATCAAGGAGTTCTCCCAGAATCGTTAGAACAGTTTGGAGGTTTTTTTGCTGATAGGTTCCCGCCAGGCCGAGTTCTAAGGTTTTACTTTCTAACCCTCTGATAGGAGCTTTTTTTACTTCAAATCGAGATCCATTCCAATCAAAATCACGTATTTCGATTTCTATTTCTTCTTCAGACCAGACGAGTTTACAGCTTTTATCCCGACATACTTCCCTAAAAATCCCTGCGGGTATGTTTTTCGCCGGACCGACTACCAGTGGCCTGTTAGTTTTTGCTATTCCCGCAAGTTCCCGGGCTATCTCCGCTATCGAATTTCCCAGGATATTCTGGTGCTCAAGGTCGACCGAAGTTACAGCGGAGAGAACTGGTTCTCCTACTGGACTGGTGGCATCGTATCTGCCGCCCAGACCTGCTTCGAGTAAAGCCAGATCGACTTTTTCCCGGTCGAAATACCACGCCGCTAGGGCGGTAGCGGCTTCGAAGAAACTGGGCTCGTTTCCTTTCCGCTTCAGCTTTCGAATCGGTCCAGCAATTTCCCCGGCCCCCTCGCAGATCGAAGTCTCATCTATTGGATTTCCATCTATAACTATCCTGTCGGAAAACCCTCTTAATGGAGGGGATAGAAATTCCCCAACCCGGTGGTTCTGGCTCAGGACACTGAATAACATAGCGGCCACCGAGCCTTTTCCGTTCGATCCCGCGATGTGAATTGATCGATAGTCTTTATCGGGATTCCCAAGCCCCTCGAGCAGGTATTCTATCCTCTCCAGGCCCGGCTTTACGTCGTACTTCGGCAGGCTATTAAATAAATCAAATGCCTCGTCCAGGTTCTTTGTCAATTATCCTCCAGGGCGGCCAGGTTGGTTTTCAGTCTTTCCTTCCTTGCCAGAAATTCTTCTTTTTTCTCCTTTTCCTTTGAAACAACTTCCTCTGGTGCTTTCTTCAGGAAGTCTTCGTTGTTCAATTTCCGAAGTGTAGACTCCAGATCGTCTTCCACTTCTGTTAATTCGTTTTTGATTCTTTCTCTTTCCTTTTCAATATCGATTAGGCCCGCCAGTGGGACCAGGACTTCAGAATTCTCGAGCACCCTTCTCGCGCTGTTCTCCGGGCGATCCAGATCGGTACCGGTCTTTAGTTCGTCCACGTTTGCGAGTTCCTCGAAGTATATCAGGTTTTCTTCCGCCAGCCTGCCCAGTTTTTCGTCTGCCGTATCGATCAATACTTTGATACCCTTGCCGGTGGGAATGTTCATCTCTCCTCTTACGTTACGGATTGCCTTTATCATTTTCTGCAGTACGGAGAGTTTTTTCTCTGCTTCCCGGTTTTTCATATCCTTTCCAGGACTCGGAAAGTCCCGAAGCATTAATGGTTCCGACATCTCGGAGAGTTTATTCCAGATCTCCTCGGTTATAAACGGGATGAAAGGGTGGAGAATAGTTAACGTTCCTTTCAGAGTGTATCCAAGGATCTGGTTTACTGTCTCATCTCCTTCTTCGGAATAAAGCCTCGGTTTGATTAACTCCAGGTACCAGTCACAGAAGTCGTTCCAGACGAAGCTGTAGAGTTTTTTCGTCGCGGACTTAAAGGCGTAATCTTTGAGGTCCTTTTCCACCTGAGTTACGGTGTCCGAATAGCGACTCAATATCCACCTATCTTCCAGTTCAAGTTCCCCTTCGGAAGGAAGATTATTTCCGCCTTCCAGGTGTGGTAGCGCGAACCGGGCCGCGTTCCAGAGTTTGTTCAGAAAGTTTCGCTTGTCTTCTATCTCCCCTTCTGACAGCTTCATACCGCGTCCTTTCGTGGTCGATGATGCCATGGCGAACCTGACGGAGTCGGCTCCGTATTCCTCTTTCAATTCCAGCGGGTCTAGGATGTTTCCCTTGGAAGAACTCATCTTTTCCCCGTTTTCATCCAGGACCAGAGGGGTAAGCAATACCTGGTCGAATGGAACCTCGTCCATAAAATGGAGGCTTGTCATGATCATTCGAGCAACCCAGAAGAAGATGATGTCGAATCCGGTGATAAGGAGATCTGTTGGGAAGAAATAATCCAGTTCCTTCGTCTCCTGAGGCCATCCCATAACAGAGAAGGGCCATAGAGCCGAGCTAAACCACGTGTCCAGGACGTCGGTTTCCTGGGTCAACTCGGAACTCCCGCAGGAAGTACAGGTATCCGGTTCCTCCCGGGCTACCACCATTTCCCCGCAGTCTTGACATTGCCAGGCAGGGATCCTGTGTCCCCACCACAGTTGCCTTGAAATGCACCAATCCTGAATGTTCTCCATCCATTCAAAGTAAACTTTCTTCCACCGATCCGGAATCAGTTCCACTTCGTCTTGCCTGACCGCCTCTATCGCCGGTTCGGCAAGGTCTTCCATCTCGACAAACCACTGCTCGGAGACGCTGGGCTCTACCACGGTATCACAGCGCTGGCAGTGGCCCACCGAGTGTTCGTAGCCTTCTATTTCCTCTAGCATCCCGGTTTCGTCCAGGTCTCTGACTATTTCTTCCCTGGCCTCGTACCTGTCCATTCCTTCGTATTTACCTTCGAAACTGATATTTGCGTCGTCGTCGATTACTGAAATAGTATCAAGGTCGTACGCTTCTCCGATCTCGAAGTCCGTCGGATCGTGGGCCGGGGTTACTTTGACTATACCTGAGCCGAATTCGGGATCAACGACATTGTCTTCTACGATTGGAATCTCCCGACCTACGAGAGGTAATATGGCTTTCCTGCCGGCCAGATCTTTCGACCTCTCGTCCTCCGGGTGGATGGCAAGAGCGGTATCCCCAAGCATAGTTTCCGGCCGAGTTGTCGCTACTGTCAGGAACTCTTCCGACCCCTTGAGTTCGTAGTTAATCCAGTAAAGCTTTCCCTGCTCTTCTTCATGTTCTACCTCGATGTCTGAGAGGGCCGTAGAGCAGCGAGGACACCAGTTGATTATGTACTTATCACGATATATGTAGCCCTCTTCGTAGAGCTGAACGAAAGCCTCTCTGACAGCTCGGGATAGACCCTCGTCGAGAGTGAATCTTTCCCTGCTCCAGTCAGGCGAGGACCCCAATGCCTTTAACTGATCCTGTATTTTGCCTCCGTATTCTTCTTTCCATTCCCAGACACGCTCCACGAATTTCTCCCTTCCCAGGTCGTGTCTGGACTTGTTCTCCTCGGCGAGGTGTTCTTCGACGACGTTTTGTGTGGCTATCCCCGCGTGGTCCATCCCAGGAAACCAGCATACCTCCTTCCCCTTCATCCGCTGATACCTTATGACTATGTCGTGGAGTGTAAACTGCAGGGCATGACCCACGTGAAGTTCGCTTGTAACGTTGGGGGGCGGAATCGCCATTGAAAAAGGTTCCTTGTCTTCGTTTACCTCGGCACGAAAATAGCCGTTTTCTTCCCAGTAATCGTAAATCTTATCCTCGACTTTTTCCGGTTCGTATCTTTTGGGTAGTTCCATCTATTTTGTCACCTACCTTACCAAAATTAGCCGAGAAAGCCCCATAATTTCTTCAGGCAGAACTCGGCTGATTTTTGTCCAGCCCAGCACTTATCTGAGAAATCCCACCTGGTTATAATGTGGTAAAGTATTTCCTGAGGGCAGCCAAAACTAAATTGAGTTACCGCCACAAAGCCAGGTATCGTATCTCAGGTAAGTGCTGGACTGGGTTACATATTTTAATAGACCATAATTCACGATTTTATATGACTTTTACAATCTCCGAAACATCTGGTCAAAGCCATCGACTTGGGGATTATGATATCAGTTTGCAGGGGCTCCATCAATGGTCGGGGGGTTATATGGTCTCGCTCTTTTACCACCTTTATATTGTCCGCCCCCTACCCTCCTCCGCTTAGCTGGCTGCCGGGATTTCGTCTCCTGGCAAGATTTAAAGGTTAAATCAGCTAAGTGGAGGAGGGTAGGGGAACAAAATGATCGCTCGTCTTTCGCCTCGTATATATACCAGGGTGAAAGAGCTTAGATGGATGAAACTGGACGTTTAATTTCAGCGGGCCAACTACCCTGAATATACCTCGGGCCTGAGGCTCTCCAGGAGCGGTAATCTCTTCCTAACTTCTTCTATTTTCTCGAGGTCGAGTTCGATCGCCAACTTTTCTTCTCCCACCCCGGCCTCGATCAGTACTTCGCCCCAAGGATCGACTACAAGCGAGTGGCCGTAAGCCCTGTAATTACTTTCTCGGTTTCTGGCCGGTGATGCCGCGACTACGAAAGTCTGATTGTCGATCGCTCGAGTCCTCAAAACCGGTTTCCAGTGAGCCGGACCTGTGGTCGTATTAAAAGCCGCCGGGAGGAAAATTATCCTGCTGCCTGCTTTGGCCATTCCACGAAGGAGTTCGGGGAACCGAAGGTCGTAGCATATGGCAATACCGATAGACCCGAATTCCGTTTCCAGTACGGTTTGCTCGTTCCCACCTTCCAGGTATTTCGACTCGTCGAACTGGATTCTTCCCGGGTAATTGACCTGAAAAAGGTGAATCTTTCTATGGACACCGATTATATTCCCGGTCGGATTCAGCACCGGCGAAGTGTTGTAAACTTTCCCTCCGGATCTCTCGGGCATCGACCCCCCGACTATATAAACCCCGTGTTCAGAAGCCAATCGAGAGAGTAAATCCGTCGTGGGCCCGGGTATTTCTTCGGCGTAGTCGGCGAACTTTTCAGCTTCGTAGGGGCAGTTAAACATCTCGGGCAGGACAAGGAAATCGATATCATTTGTTTTTTCTTCTTCAAAGATCTTCTCTACCTTTGCCAGGTTCGCTGATTTGTCGGCGGTTACTTTTGGTTGAAACATCAGGATTTTCATTTTTGTCCTCCCTTGAATTAAATCAGCCGACTGAAAAGAAAACTTACCTCTATTCTGTAACCTCTATTCTGTAGGAGACCCGCTCAAACTGGCTGTCTCCGTGGACTCCTTGACCTCTTCAGAAGCTACCCTGTCGGACCCGGTTTCTTTGATGGTTCGCCTTTTCCACGATCCGGTGAGAAACCAGCCAAAAGCCAGAACACCGCCCAAAAAATTACTGGTAAATAACCCGAGCCAGATACCGTCCGCTCCCATATTGATTCCAACTATACCGAAAGCCAGGACGTAAGAAATCCCGACTCTGAGCAGGAGCAGTCGAATAAGTGACATTACCATAGGAGGTCTCGTATGTCCGGATCCCCGGAAGACGGAACTGGTCAGGACGAACACCCCGAAGAAGGGAATTGACCAGATAAATATAGTGATAAACCTGGCACCGGCGTCAATGACCGCAAGGTCGTCGATAAATATTCTAAATAACGGACGCCTAAGCAAGAAAACCAGAAGAGCCAAACTTATGAGGACCGTGAAAGACAGTAGATAGGCCCTTTTTGCCGTAAGTGAAGCTCTCTCTTTGTTCTTTGCACCGATATTCTGGCCTATCATCGTGGTAAGGGGAGAGGCTAGGCCCCAGATGGCTATGTTGAGCAAGCCGATTATCCTCTGGCCAATACCGTAAGCCGAGACCGCGACGACTCCCAGTCGGGAGACCAGACCCATGAGGAGAACGAACCCTACGGCTGTCCCCGCCTGGCCTATTGCCGAAGGGAGGCCGATCCGCAAAATTTGTTTGACCCATCTCAACTTCAGTATCAAATCCCGGAACCTTAACTTTATCCCCAATCTACCCGAGAAGAGCAAGTAAATAGCGACCAGCGAAGCCACTCCCCTGCTTAGGACGGTGGCCACCGCAGCTCCAGCCACTCCCATTTCCGGCAATCCTCCCATTCCGAAGATCAATACGGGGTCCAAAAACATGTTTGCTACCACTGATGAACCGGTAACCAGCATTGGTGTAACCATATCTCCTATTCCCCTGATAAGTGATCTAAAAGCGAAAAAGATGAACATCAGGGGTAACCCCGAGAAAATTATCCTGATATAGATCAGAGCCTTGGGGAATACGTCTTCGGGGACTCCCATCAGGGTATCGAGAAGCCCGGGCGCAATTACGTAGCCGAGAGCCGAGAGAAAAATGGAACTCAAAAGCATGAAGCCAATAACCTGGCCCGCAGCTTTATCCGCGTTTTCAGAGCTACCGGCACCCGTGTGCTGGGAAACGAGCGAGACTCCCGCGATTGAAAACCCGAATCCGAGTGATATCAGCATGAATACGACGGGAAAGCCGACTGTTGGAGCGGCTACTGCCACTTTCCCGATCTTCCCCAGCCAGTAGGTATCTACGAGGTTATAAAGCATCTGAAGCGCGTTCGATACCATGACCGGCCAGCCAAGAACCAGAATTGTCTTTATTATCGGACCATTCAGTATGTCTTCTTTTAGTCGTTCGACTCTTGTGGTATTTTCCTTCATGTTGTCCAGTCCTTCCTTTCTCATTTAAATAGTTTTCTGATTTGATCTGGGAATCTATTCAGACAAGCCGTAATTTATAATACAAGCCCAGAGACTTCACAACGGGGTACTATAGTAATACTCAAATTAAAGTTATAGTAAATTAAGGTTGTAGTAGGTCTAAGAATGACTTAATTTCTATGGAGGTTTTGGTTGATAATCGGATATTTCCGTCGAGGAGATTAGGGAGGGTAAGATGGTTATCTGGATAGCACTCGTGACGTCTTTGTTGTTATTGCTGGTGATCTCGCAGCGAAATCTTGCCCTGGGGATGTTCGTGGCCGCTACGGTTCTGGGGTTATCGACTCTTTCCCTGGGCGGGTTTTTCGGTCAGATTGAAGTTACTTTTTCGGATCCATCGGTGGTCTCCCTCGCCGGGCTCGTTGGTATAATTGCCATGGTCGGAGGTGTGCTGGAAGAGAGCGGTGAAATGGAGAATCTGGTAAAAAACATGCGGATAGGTAAGCGCCCCTTTCTTGGGGCGTCACCCGCCCTCCTGGGGATGTTACCCATGCCCGGCGGTGCGCTTCTTTCTGCTCCGATGGTTGAAAGTAGCGCTGAGGAACTTGAGGGTAGTACGAAGGCGGTTATTAACGTCTGGTTTAGACACATTTTGTTCATGATTTATCCTCTGGCCCCTGCCCTTATTGCCTCGGCCAAGATAGCAAATCTGAACGTTTACGATACCATTCCCTATCTGGCTCCCTTTTTTCTTGTTTCCGTTTTAATAGGTTACTTCTTTTTGCTTCGTGAGACCCGGACGGAAATGCAATATTCGGAAGAATTCTCGCTCCGCGGTCTACTCGTACCACTGGGGGTAATTCTTCTGGCTCCGGTTGTTGATATAGCCCTGAAGTCGCTTTTCAATATCCCCGTGCCCGAATACACCACTCTTGTGGGTGTAGTTTTGAGTTTCGCTGCCGCATTAATTGTTACACGTTACGGCTTCACTGATTTGGTTCAGGTTGCTAAGAAGATGAAGCCCTGGGAATTTACCCTGATAGTTCTTGGTATGTTTACCTTTCTCAACGTGTTCAAGGTATCCGGTGCCCCGAAATTAATTGCTGATCTGAATTTCCCCTTGCCTGTTTTACTGGTAGGGGTGGCTTTTTCCCTGGGGCTGGTTACGGGAAGAATACAGGCGCCGGTGTCGATAATTTTCCCCATATTCTTCGTGCGCCAGGGTGTTGACACTATACCGCTACTCGCATTTGCCATAGTTTATTTCAGTGTTTTTATTGGCTACGCGATTTCCCCGATCCATCCCTGTGTCTCTGTTTCGATAGAATACTTCGATTCGTCAGTGGGGGAGTACGTAAAGAAAATCGTCCCCATAGCGGTGATATCCCTCGTAATTGTTGGAATTCTTTCGGTATTCCTCTTGTAAGGGTTCGGGAGTAGATTTGCTCAGTTCTTTCACTATCCTCGTACACCGCTGTTTAATCCTCACCTGCCCTCTACCCCTTACCTGGAACTGATTTGACCTTAAAATCTTGATAGGAGACAAAATCCGGCAGACAGGTAAAGGAGCAAGGGGGTTTGAAGTAAAATGAAGGCATTACTTATGACCTCCACCTCGCTTACGAAAAGTGGTGAAAGAACTGAGATTTTTGCCTCGACTTTAGATTCAGTTTCTACTGTCTATTAATATATCAGCAGGGTTTCCCCGGCCGGGCCAGGGCTCGGTTCGTAATTGGCCAATATTACCGGATCAAAGTGAATCCCTGGTGTAGATCATGAGCGGAAGGAGTCGAGATGGATAAACTCTCTCGAAGTTTCTTTGCCCGAGATACTGCCGAGGTCGCCCGGGACCTTTTGGGGGCGGTCCTGGTTCGAAATCTCGAGTTCGCACCCCTGAGGGGAAAGATAGTGGAAACCGAGGCCTATTACGGCGAGGGAGACCCTCCTTCCCACGCTTCCTCCGGTAGGACCGGGCGGAGTAAAATTATGTGGGAAAAGCCGGGCCTCGCCTATGTGTATCTAATTTACGGAGTTCACTTAATGTTCAACGTCGTTACCGAATCACCAGCTACTCCGGGGGCGGTTCTAATAAGGGCCCTCGAGCCGCTGGAGGGATTAGATATTATGAAATCTAACCGGGGTGGAGTCGGTACCGGAGACTTGACCGACGGTCCTGGCAAGCTGACCCAGGCGTTTGAAATAGGAAAAGAAAAAAACGGTGAGGATCTGGTTCGGTCGAGTGAGCTCTGGTTGTCGGAGGGAAGTACTCATGAGAGAGATGAGATTGAGACTTCAGGCAGAATTGGTGTATCCCAGGGGGAAGATGAGCAACTGCGGTTCTTCCTGGTGAATAACGGGTTTGTATCTCGATAATTAAAACTCCGTTTCTTTACCCTAACGTATAATCGATAGATAATTTTCCCCACAAGCCCACTGTGACACCTACCAGGTAACTGATTTGACCTTAAAGTATTGGTAGGAGGCAAAATCCGGCAGCCAGGTAAGGAGCAAAGGGTAAGTAGAGTAAATGAATTCATCGCCCATCTTGTGCCTCACCAAAACTTGCCGAGGAAGCCCCAGGGCACCCCCTGGGGAGGAATCGGCTGGTTAACTTAACTTGATACGAGGTACCCAGCAGTCAATTCGCCCTGATTATTCAGGTTCGGTACTGGCACAAGACC
>JAGXLB010000066.1 GCA_018334915.1 Candidatus Bipolaricaulota bacterium | reverse complement strand
GACGGACCCCAGTCGTTGCGCCCTCACCAATTCGCCGACTTGATGGAACAGGTAGAACAAATCAGTAGCACCCTCGGTAAAAAACTGGTAGCAGCCTAGCAATCCTCATGGATACTGAAAGCGAGTTTTCCAGGATAACAATAGTCGGGCTGGGACTTATGGGTGGATCAGTGGGTCTGGCGGCTAAAAACTTTTTCCCTGGTATAACCGTGGTTGGGGTGGATTACGAAGAAGAGATCAAAAAAGCCCTGCGTCGGGGGGCTGTGGATGAAGGATACGGATCCGACGAGGTAACGGAAGCGGTTAAGGGATCCAGCCTGGTCGTTCTGGCAACCCCTATAGAAGAAATTGTCGGTGTTCTGAAGGGCCTGGCCGGAGGACCGGAAGAAGATGCAGTTGTTGTAGATCTCGGCTCCACTAAAAGGGAGGTTTGTGCCACTGGCTGGTCGGAGCTGGAAAGTTCTTCAGCGGAATTCGTCGGGGGGCATCCGATGACCGGTGCCGAAATTCGTGGAATAGCGGGAGCTCATCCGTTGCTTTTCGAGAATAGCGTCTTCGTCCTTGTTACTCCGGAAGGAGATGCTACGCCGGGTTCCCGGAAACTGGAAAAATTTGTTACGGGACTGGGAGCGGAGCCGCGCTATATGAAGCCGGAAAAACACGACGCCATAGTTGCCAGGGTAAGCCACCTGCCCCAGCTTATCTCTATTTGTTTGATGGGTCTCGTAGGGAACGAGAGTGACTCCCTTGACCACCTATCTATGGCTGGAGGAGGCTTCAGAGATATGACCAGGATAGCGGATTCTCCTTTTGATATATGGGAGGACATATTTGAAACCAATGGCGAGCTGATAAAGGAAGCCGGGAAGGACTTTCTGGAGGAGTTAAAAGAGATGATTCAGAACCTTCGGGACGAAGGGCTTAAGGAGGCGTTCAGAGATGCAGGCAAGCTTCGGAATGAACTGCCAGAGTCCAGCAAAGGAATTTCCTCCAGCACATTCAAACTTGCCGTGATGATACCGGACAGACCGAATGCCCTTGGGGAGCTGACGTCGATACTTGGGGAGAAAGGAATCAACATAAGGGATCTGGAGCTCCAGAAAGTCAGAGAGGACTACGGTGGAACGTTTCAGGTGTATTTCGACTCGCTCGAGGAAGCCCGGAAAGCGAACAAAGTAATTCTGAATTACGGGTTCGAGTCCAGGGTGGTCGATTGATGAGAGCAAAAAGCACAAAGGCTATTTATAATTCCAGAGGTAAGGGGCTGACCGGGGAGTTGACTGTACCCGGGGATAAGTCGATTTCTCACCGCGGATTGCTGCTGGGATCGCTTGCGGAAGGAAGGACAAAGATTGAGAACCTCGCGCCGGGAGAAGACGTACGGAGTACCGTTACCTGTTTGCAAGCCCTTGGAGTCCCGCTGGGTGAAAGGGAAAATCAATTTGTAGTGGAAGGTCAGGGTCTTAAAGGTTTCAGCGAGCCGGAAGGAAGCCTCGACGCTGGAAACTCCGGAACTCTAACCCGGCTGATGGCAGGGGTTCTGGCCACGTATCCCTTCATTTCTGAAATTGACGGTGACGACTCGTTACGGTCTCGACCCATGGAAAGGATAATTGAACCGCTGGAAGCGATGGGGGCGAGGATAGATTCCCGGGAAGGAAGGTTGCCTCTTCTTGTAAACGGCGGAGATCTCAAGGGGATCAAATACAGGCCAGAGGTGGCGAGCGCCCAGGTAAAGTCATCAATCCTGCTTGCCGGACTGGGCGCTTTAGGCGAAACTGTCGTCCTGGAGCCGGGACCATCCAGAGATCACACCGAACGGATGCTTAAGGCTATGGGCTACCCGATTCAGGTGGATAAGAATCGGATAACTGTCAGCGGTCCCCATAAGCTTGACCCGCTTGAACTGGAGGTACCAGGAGACTTTTCGTCAGCCTGCTATTTCATCGCGGCCGCCTGCCTCGTCGATGGTTCCGAATTAACGATCAAAGACGTCGGGCTTAACGAGACCCGTACGGGGTTTCTGGAACTGTTAAATAGTATGGGTGCTTCTATTCAGACCACGAATTATGAAGAACGTAATGGAGAACCAAGAGGGGATCTCGTAGTTTCCCAATCTAATTTGACCGGGATTAGCCTGACTGAAGACCAGGTCGTGAAATCGATCGACGAATTGCCCCTGCTGGCAGTGGCGGCTACCCAGGCGGAAGGAGTCACGGAGGTCAGAGGGGCAGAAGAGTTGAGGGTAAAGGAGACGGATAGAATCAAAGCGACCGTTTCCAACCTGAGAAATCTTGGGGCGGATATCGAAGAGCTGCCGGACGGGTTCATTGTCCGGGGCCGGAGTAAATTAAGCGGAAGCCGTGTTGAGAGCTTCAAAGACCACCGGATAGCGATGAGTACTGCAGTAGCGGCTCTGGTCGCGGAAGGTGAGACAGAGCTGGTGGAGCCGGAATGGGTCGAAATATCCTACCCGAGTTTTTTTGAGACCATGGAGGAGTTACTGGATGACTGACGTTACTACGACTACTAAGGTACTGGGGTTAATCGGGGATCCGGTAAGTAACTCCCTCTCGCCCAGGTTGCAAAACTGGGCGATCGATCGGCTGGGGCTGGACTACCGTTACTTCGCATTTCCCGTAAAGGTAGGAGCAGTGAAAGAAGCCGTTATCGGAGCAAGGGAACTGGGGTTAAAAGGATTAAACGTTACAGTACCACATAAAAAAGCTGCAGTGGAGTACGTGGATTGTCTGTCGAGAGCGGCCAGGGTTACGGGTGCGGTCAATACGATAAAGTTCGGTGAGGGAGAAAAGATTGAGGGTGATAATACTGACTGGCAGGGATTCCTGAAATCGCTGGAGCTGCACGACTTTGACCCAGATGGTAAGAAGTGCCTTGTATTTGGTGCCGGAGGTGCAGCAGCCGGCGTGGTATATGGCCTCGTCAGAAAAGGTGTTCAGAATATAGTTATAGTAAACAGGACGGAGGCGAAGGGGGTTGAGCTCGCCAGGAAGATGGAAGGACTATCCCCCGGAGTGGACCTGGCAGCTCGTCCCCTGGCCGGAAGTGATATCGGGGAAAGGATAGAATGCTCCGACCTGGTTGTAAATGCGACCTCGGTAGGGACGGGATCAACGAGGGGTGAGGCTATCTGGGACGACGCGAGTGATTTTCATTCGGAACAAATCGTCTACGATCTAATATACAATCCCAGTCCGACTAAATTACTTAAACTGGCGGCCGAGAGCGGCGCAACTACAATCGACGGGCTAGATATGCTTATCCTACAGGGGCTGGAATCTCTGAAGAGTTGGACGGGTGAGGAGTTTGTATCGGGGGAGACAGTCGATGAGCTGCGCCAATATTTAAGGGCTTCGGGTGGGTTGAACTGACGATTGACGGTAACTTAGCTCTTCGGATTTATTCGTCTGAAAGAATAGCTAGGGAACAATGAAGTCAATATTCATAAATTAAGTATCTTTTTCCGCTATATTGACAGATTTGAGAACAAATCACGTGGTGAGAGGTGTGTAACTAATGGAAATAACCGTTAAAACGGCGGGAGAATCCCACGGAAAAGGGATAATTGCTATGGCCGAAGGATTCCCCTCGGGTTTAAAGTTCGACGAAGACCTAATCAACGAACAACTATTCAGGCGCCAGGGCGGCTACGGAAGGGGCGGGCGGATGGAGATAGAGAGCGACGAGGTAGAGGTCCTGTCTGGATTTTACCAGGGAGAGTCACTGGGAACGCCGATCGTATTGCGGGTTAAAAACAGGGACTGGGAGAACTGGGAAGAATTTATGTCTCCGGAGGCAGAAACCTCAACGAAAAGAGAGGTAACTTTACCTCGACCGGGCCATGCGGATCTGGCCGGGGCGTTAAAACATGGGTTCAGGGACTGCCGCCGCGTGCTAGAAAGGACTTCGGCAAGGGAAACAGCGGGAAGGGTTGCTGTGGGAGGACTCTCCAGGACTTTATTGAATCAATTTGGTGTAGAGATAGCTAGCCGGGTAACCGGGATTGGGGAAGTCAGTATCTCTGATGATGGTTTAGAGCCCGAGAAATGGAAGGACATTGCCGATAAGTCGCCGGTACGAGTGACAGACGAACTGGATGAGGAAAACTTGATAGAGGAGATAGAAAGGGCAAAAAATGACGGAGATAGTCTGGGTGGAAGTTTCGAAGTGGTGGCTTCCGGGGCGCCGCCGGGACTGGGGTCCTATAGCAGTCCGGGAAAGAAGCTGGATGCCAGGATAGGGGCAGGTTTCATGAGTATACCCGCGATCAAATCGGTGGAAGTCGGCCTGGGAAAGGGCGTGGGGTCGAAAAAGGGCTCCGAAGTTCACGACGAAATATATCACGACGACGAGACGGGTTTCTATCGGGGTTCAAACGAAGCCGGAGGGATAGAAGGCGGAATCAGCAACGGGGAGAAGATAAGGGTCACGGCGACGATGAAACCGATCCCGACCCTGGGTAAGCCACTACACTCTGTCGATTTAACTGACGGAGAAGAAGGCAAGGCCGCAAAGGAAAGGTCCGACGTATGTGCCGTCCCCGCAGCGTCCGTCGTAGGAGAAGCCGAGATGGCAAATCTAATTGCAGGAGCCTTTCTGGATAAGTTTTCTGGAGATACGGTGGTAGAGGTTCGGGAAAGTTTCGAGCGTCATCTCGAGAGGCTGGAAGATTGGTACGGGGGTGATTAGGTGATGGAAGAAAAGAAAGTCTACTTGATCGGTTTTATGGGGGCAGGTAAATCGACAATAGCACCGATACTGGCCGATAATTTGAACCTTGATTGGGTCGATACGGACGATTTAGTAGAGGAGAAGGAGGGCCTCTCTATCCCCGAGATATTTGAGTACTACGGTGAGGGTCGGTTTCGTGAACTCGAACGAGAGGTAATTGAGGAGGTAAGCAGAACCGGCCCAAAAGTAGTTGCAGTAGGGGGCGGGGCGCCAATGGATGAGGCAAACTGGGAGCGCATGAAATCGACGGGTGAAGTGGTTTACCTGGAAATCGGCCCCGAGGAGGTCCTTGGAAGAGTCGGATCAGACGAAAATCGTCCACTGCTTTCCGGTCTTAATAGGGAGGAAAGGAGGGAGAAAATCGATAAGCTATTGAAAATAAGGCACCCTCAATACAATAAAGCCGATCACGTCGTCCTCTGTAACGGTTCGGGACCAACGGTTCTGGCAGAAGAGATAACTAGTAAGCTGAAGGAGGAGAATGAACCGGGTTAAAGTAGACCTTGATGGCTCTTCCTACCCGATTATAATCGAAGCTAATTCGCTTTCGTCCACGGGAAAAGTTATAAGAGAAAGGGTTGGCCAAAAAAAAGGAGTAATCATCACTGACGAAAACGTTGACAGGCTTTACGGTCCCGCGCTGGAGGATACTCTGGAGAACGAAGGTTTAAGATTTACCAAATTGGTGGTCCAGCCGGGCGAGGCTTCGAAGTCGTTGAGTACGGCGGAGCGTCTGTACAAAGAACTCGCCGAACTCCAGCTTCACAGGGATTCGGTTGTCCTGGCATTTGGAGGTGGAGTTATCGGGGACCTCGCTGGGTTCGTTGGGTCGACTTTCCTCCGCGGACTCCCAGTCGTTCAGATTCCAACTACCCTGCTGGCTCAGGTCGACAGCAGCGTCGGTGGTAAGACGGCCGTTAATCTATCGCGTGGAAAAAACCTTGTTGGAACTTTTCACCAGCCCGAGATGGTAGTAATGGACCCGGTTGTGCTTGAAACTCTGTCCTCTGAAGACGTGAGGTCGGGTCTGGGAGAGGTCCTCAAGTACGGTCTTGTATGGGACGAGAATTTTTTCTGGAAAGCGGTCGATAATATAGAACTTTTTGAAAACGTAGAAAACGGGGCAGGACTTGAATCCTTAATTTCCCGGTGCTGTGAGATAAAAGCCGAGGTGGTGGGTCGTGACGAACTGGACAGGGGAATACGGCAGATTCTTAACTTCGGGCACACGATCGGACACGGGATAGAGGCAGGTTCCGGTTACGGAGAGCTGAGGCATGGCGAGGCGGTGATATGGGGCATGATTGGAGATATCTGGATTTCCCAGGATCGGGGTTATCTGGCAGAAGAGACTTTTTCCAGAATCCTTGGAGGTCTGACTAGACTTTCTCTCCCTTCGCTTCCCGATGACTTGACCGGTACCGAATTGCTAGAATACATTACACGGGATAAGAAGGTGAGGGGTGGCGTAATTAACTCAGTATTACTCAGGGAGCCCGGAGAAAAGGTTGACGTGGAGCAGGTAAGCGAAGCTGAATTGAAAGATGCCTGGGAGTTTTTAACTGGTTTAGAGGTGAATTAAAGATGATTCTAGTTGTCAATGGACCTAATTTGAACTTGCTGGGCGAGCGGAAACCTGAAATCTACGGGGATAAAGGATTGGATTACGTCGAAGGGCAGCTGACGGAATTGGCCCGGGAGCTGGGAGTCGAGGTCCGATTCTTTCAGTCCAATCACGAGGGAAAAATAATCGACTTTCTCCACGAATACAGGGAATCGGGGACCGGGGTTCTGGTTAACCCGGGGGCGCTGACGCATTATAGTTACAGCCTTAGAGATGCGCTAGAGGCCATCGAGTTGCCTGTAATCGAGGTCCATGTATCCGATATCGACGAGCGTGAAGACTTCCGGAGTAGGTCAGTGATCGAACCGATAGCTATCGATCAAGTAGTCGGTCTGGGCCTGGAAGGCTACGAGTTAGGGTTAGAGGAACTCGTAGGACAAATAAGGAGTTAATTATGAAGGTTGCCGGAAGAGTGGAATTTTTGACCAAGTCGGAGACTCAGGAGATTAACGACAGAGCCCAGGAGCTGAAGAGGAAGGGCAAAGACCTGGTAGATTTGGGAGCCGGTGAACCGAGGTTCAGTGAACCGGAAACGGCTAGATCCGCCGGAAAAGAAGCTATTAAGGATGGTTATACCGGTTATACTGAGGTAGGGGGGAACCATAATTTGAAGGGTGCGATAATGAAGAGGTACGAAAGAATATTCGGAGTCGATACTAGTAATCTGGCTGTAATATCAACCGTGGGGGCAAAGAGCGCCCTGTTCGAGATTACTCAGTTGCTTTACGAGAAAGGAGATGAGGTTATTTTACCCAAGCCCTACTGGGTAAGTTATTCCGCACAGGTAAGACTTGCTGGAGGTAAACCGGTTTATGCGAAGGGAGAACCCGAGAACCATTACCTTCCCACCGCCGGGGACATCGAATCGAAGATTACCCCTGCCACCAGGGGAATATTGATAAATAGTCCGGCCAATCCGAGTGGAGGCGTATACAATGAGAAACAGAGCAGGGATATCGTCGATCTGGCCAGGGAACACGAGTTATTCCTGGTTGGTGACGAATGTTACGATGGGTTTGTATATGAGAAGGACAGGTTCTGGACTCTGGCTTCTAGCGATTACGAGGGGGTCATGGTTGTCGGGTCGACGTCGAAAAATTTCGCAATGACGGGCTGGAGGCTGGGATATATCCTGGGCAGAACCAGGTACATAAATGAGCTGGAGAATATCCAGAGTCACTTTACTTCAAGTCCTCCTGCAATATCACAGAAAGCGGGAGAAGCAGCGTTTAGGGATGAATTGACTCTTTCAAGAAATTTAAGGGAAGAATTCAAACTGAAGCGGGAGTTCCTGGCTGGAGAACTCTCGGAACTACCGGGGATCAACTGTTCGCCACCACCCGGTAGCTTTTACCTGCTTCCCGACGTTAGGGAGGCCCTGACTGATCTGGGTTACGAAAATGACGAGGACGGTAAGCTCGCCAGGTTTTTCCTGGAAGAGGCCGGTGTGGTAACGGTTCCCGGGAGTGCTTTCGGATGTCCGGGACATCTCCGGTTGGCATATTTGCCGGATAAAGTTCGCCTGGAAGAAGCAATCGAGCGGATTGAGAAGACTGTAAGAAATTCTGGTTGAATTCTCCGGGAACACGCCGGTCCGAATATACAATTTGACTTATCTGGATTACTGTTATCCATCCTTGCGACATACCTCTTACTCCCTTAAAGTAACCAAAAAGTCAGAAACTTATCTTTATTTTCATTTTCTTTATTCGAAAAACTGATAGCCGTAGTCGATATTTACAAGATTGAGGTAGATCGTTATGACTATCGATGAGACAATACTTTCCAACTGTTGCACTGGAGAACCGGGTTGTTTGTTGAGTGATAAGAAGGTTCAAAAGATCCTTCTCAAAGACCCTTCCACGAGGTTATTGAACTACGAAAGAGGGGAGAAGATATTTAAAGAAGAAAAACCGATCGTGGGGTTTTATATCATTTGCGAGGGCGTGGTAAAGGAAGTTTCCTGCCCTTCAATTGGAAAACGGATTACTCTGAAGGTTTTTAAAACCGGAGATATGCTTACCAGTGACGCTTTCTTTTCCGGAGATGGAAGGTATCAGACCAGGGCGGAGGCGCTGACTGAGGCCCAGGTTCTGTTTATCGATCGTTCCCTCTTTCCTGAGTTAATGAAAGTTGCTGGTAAAAAGATAGGAAAGAAATTGGCAAAGAACATGAGATGTCTTCGGGAAAACCTGGAATTTACCAGTTGCCCTGTTTTGAGGAAGATCGCCTACTGGTTGATAAATCTTTTACCTGATTCCTCAAACAGTTTTACCGTATCCAATAAACAGCTAGCTGAGATAGTAGGGTGTTCGCACGTGACCGTATCCAGAAAACTGAGCAGACTAGCAGATGACGACCTTATTGAAAAAGAAGGAAAGGAAATAATTGTTCCGGACAAAGCAAAATTGAAAGAAGAAGCGGCCAGTCCAAGTTTTAGTTGATGTTTGTGTCTGCAACCCGGATCCCGATCTCTTTGACTGGACTTATTAAGGGGCTGCGTGTAACCTAATTTCCGGAATTTTGTCGATGTGGGCGACCCATCCCCGGTTTCCTCCGGTGATGGGTCGCAAAAACTTAAATCTCGAAAGACTTTAGCTCAGGATCCACAAAAGATGTGATTGTATTCGGATCGTTGAACAGGGACTTGAACTGAATGAGTTTCTAATTAACGCATGTAAATTCCACCATTTGCATTTATTGTTTCACCGGTAAGGTAGCTTCCATCGTGGGAAACGAGGAAAGAAACCACTCCGGCGATTTCCGGAGCCTCCGCGACACGATCCAGAGGGATCTTTTCGGTAATTTTATCCTCCTTTTCCTCGAGCGATTCCCTGGTCATAGGGGTTCTGGTATAGCCAGGTGAAATGGCGTTAACCGTTATCTCCGGAGCAAGTTCAAGTGCTAGCGACTTGGTGAACCCGAGCAATCCGGCCTTTGAGGAAGCGTAGTGGGATCCGTGATCCGAGCCGGTCATGGCCCTGAGGGAGCAAATGTTGACAATTCGTCCCCATCCCAGTTCCTTCATTTCCGGCGCGGCAGCCTTTGCACAGTTGAATGAACCGGTCAGGTTAACGTCAAGTGCTTTTTGCCAGTCCTTTGGGCGGAGTTCGTCCAGAGTGGCGTGGTGGGAGAATCCAGCGTTATTTACAAGAACTCCTAGATCGTCGTATTCTTCTATAGTCCTTTCCACCAGTTTCTTCGCGTCGTCCGGCTTTGAAACATCAGCCCGAACTGCGAAAGCTTCTCCACCATGGTCTTTCACCGATCGAACGGTTTTGTTTGCTCCCTCCTCGTCCCGGGAGTAGTTAACCGTGATTTTGAAGCCGTCCTGTGCTAACCTGATAGCGGTAGCTCTCCCGATACCACGGGAACTACCAGTAACTATTGCTCCTACGTTTTCCAAATTTACTCACCTCGAGTTTGGTTGTTTGCAGAATTGATAAGACGTGGAAATTCCGCCTGTCAATCAGCGTTAAAAAGCCCCTATAATTCTATTGCGTTTACCGGGCAGAGATCTGCGGATTCTTCACAGCAACCCGCTTCATCACAGCTGATTGCGTTTTCTTTTACCTCGGCGTAACCCGCGTCGTTGTTTAGCTCAAATACTTCTGGACAGGTTTGAGAACATAGTCCACAGGCTATGCAAAGATCCTCGTCTACTGTAGGTGATGCCATTCGTTTTCCTCCTTCAGTGAATTTAATAGCTAATGGTTCTTTCCGGATAGAACTTGGATATTTTCAAATCGAGACCTTCAGAAATTTATGAATGCCTAAAGACCCCTGCTCCAACCCAAGTCAAGATCTAATGAGTCTGTTATCTTCTATGGTGGAAGGGTTTAGACTTCCCCGGTAAATAAAGAATATACAATAATTTTGTTGGTTCCAGACTTAAGCGTTAAGAATATAGGTCACCCCTATCATCAGTTAAGCAGGGAGTGAAAAATCATGATTTAACGTGGTTCTCAAGAGTGCCGATTCCCTCGATCTCCAGCCTGACCGTGTCGCCACTGGTTATCGGAGCTACTCCTCGAGGAGTTCCGGTTGAAATCACGTCACCCTTCCGGAGGGTCATAAACGAGCTCATTTCTTCAACAAGATCAGGAAAATCAAATATCAGATTGGACGTGTCGGATGACTGGCGGATAGAACCGTTTACCTTAAGCTTAAAAGATATCGGAAGATCTATCTCATCGGGAGTGATCAGAACCGGACCGAGTGGAGCTGCGGTATCGAACCCCTTTGCCCTAATCCAGTTTTGTTCCCAGCTCTGGGCATCACGATTTGTCACGTCGTTTAATCCTGTAAATCCCCAAATATAATTAAACGCGTTCCCCCGATCGACGTTTCGGCAATCTTCACCTATTACTGCGGCTATTTCCCCTTCCGGATCGTACCTGTGAGCCTCAGTTATTTCTATTGGGTCCCCGGGATTCGCAATCGCGGTTGGAGGTTTGAAAAACAGGGAAGGCCGATCGGGCACGCTGGAACCAGTTTCCTCAATGTGATCTCTATAATTTAATCCAACGCAAATTATCTTTGAGGGGTCGACCGGAGCAAGTAGATCCAGGTTAGATAACTTGAAAGTCCGTCCCTCCGTTTTGAACAAGTCTTCCCCTAAAATTTCTCCTTTAATTATTGAACCAGTTCTGGGGTTCCGGACTCTGGCTAATTTCACTTTGTTATCACCTGAATTTTTATGTATATATGGAATTTATTGCATATTGAACAGCTGAAATGTAAGGTCAGGGACTAAAGTCTTAAGGAAATCATATGTATTCTAAAGAAGAGTCCGGAGGTGTTATTTCTAACCCTTAAGTATAAATCTTAGCTGAGTTGATTACCGGATCAATGTAACTATTGCCGCGGGCTCAAGGACGCGAAAACCAAAGCTTTCGGTAAGGAAAAGTTTGACTTCCTTTGTGTCATGGTCTTCGTAGCCTATCGAGAAATCCTGTCCCAGTACCAGCTGGACGTCTTCGCCCCGAGTAGATACCAGAGCGGGATTCTCTATCTTCGGACTGTAGACAATTGACCCCCCAATCAAATCCTCCAGGCGTCGCTCTAATGGGTAACCGTTGGAGGTACCTGCTATCGACAACCATAATTCTTTGTCGGCTAACAGAGTGTACGGACCTTCTATTGCGTCGTCCCTGAATATCGTAATAGCTTCGGATGCCCCTTCAAGTATTCCTGCCTTGCCGCCGGGCAGGTTAACTGAAGAGCCGGAAGAGGAAAATAGGCCGTCTATTCCAGCTTCAGCCAGGCCGTTATAGATAACGTCCTCCTCGAACTGGGCTGCTTCTGCCGCCGCGTCTTCCAGGGGGGAAAGGTCCACGTCTTCCGCTCCCCGGGAAAGGTTATCCAGTTCCCAGATATCAAGCTTAAAAGACTTCCTTGTTTCTATTAGCGGTGTCACTTTTCTAATACCATACCTTACAGAGTCCGAAGAGTCCTCTTTGATATTCAGACGTCCCTGGGGTATCGCGGAGTAATCCCAGCCACGCGGTTCTATGACGTCTACTACTTTCCTTCCTGTCAGCTTGTTTGCCAGTACTTCTCGAGCCTGCTCGTCGATTTCTCCCCAGCTTTCGTCAGTAATCGGTGCCAGGGAACGTTTTAGAAAATCCATCGTTTCACCCCTCTTTTCTTTTGATACTTAGTTCAGGTTACCTATGTCCAGATCTCCGGAGTCCTCTTTTTCAGCTGATTCTTCGCCCTCCTCCTCGAGTTCTTCCAGTTCGGTTATCGGTGCCTCGGAAAACAGATAAGTATTCAATTCTTCGTCCCAGCCTGGCATATTCCGTCTGAGCCATTCAATCGCCATGCAGGCGTGTTCGATTTCTTCATCCTTGTTATGTTCCAGTACTTTGGCGAGAGTTTCATCTTTAGTTGCAGAAGCCCTCTGATGGTACCAGTTTACGGCTTCAACTTCCTCTTTTAAACTCATTAGAGCTCGGACTGCATCTCTGTCACTTTCATTCAAATCTTCTACTGGTTCGTGGTATTGAGCCATAATATACCTCCTTGTATTCTTATTTAGAATAACTTCCAGAAGACTTCAACTCAACTATTTCTTTATCAAAATCACTCAGAATACCCCGTTCTTTGGACGGGGATGAATGCGAAAGTTTGTAATTAAATAGAAATCGCGGTGGCGAAGCCATGAATCAGGCGTAATGCCCCGACCTTTAGGTGGGGATAGCGCGTTTCAAGCGATTTCTTCACTTAGCTCGAATTGGTTATACTCAGTTCTTTCACCATCCCCGCACATCAATGTTTTGTCCTCCTGCCTCTTACCGGGCAACTAATTTAACCTTAAAATCGTACCAGTAGAGGTAATCCCGGCAGCCAGGTAAGGGACAGGAGGTTTGAACTAAAACCCAAATTAAGCGATTCTTCCCGGGGGTTGGAAAACATATTTGGACTAGGGACCAATTTTTCCAGCAAGAGTTGGTCCAGCACCCAGATGAGAAATGTAACCTGGAAATATAACCCACGATTAAACGGATCAGGCAGCCTTACCGGAGGGAAGTCAAAGACC
>JAGXLB010000065.1 GCA_018334915.1 Candidatus Bipolaricaulota bacterium | reverse complement strand
TTCGCTGGAATTTTCTCGGCCCGGAGCCCTCGACAACAAAAGGACAATAGATTTAACGCACGTCTTATGGTTCTCTGGTAATTGTTCAGGAAAATCCCATCGGAGGCCGAGCTGTCCAGCACTCAATTGGAGCCTTCATCCATATTTCTGGGAAAGTTTGTCCTAAATTTTCCATAAAACAACTCCTGAACAATCACCAGGGAATCCAAAGTTATTTTTTGAAGAAAAGTCGAGCTTCAGGTTCTGGCGGTCGGTTGATAATTTCCACTTTCGGTCGGGCGTGGGAGCCCGACCTGCTTGGGGTTCGAAACCACAAAATGGTTTATCCGTAAGAAGCAGCGCGGGCTCCCATTGCCCGCGCGGATTGTGGATAGCGAGACTATCGGCCGGGCGCGGGGACCCGGCCTGCTATGTTGTTTAAAAGGTT
This sequence comes from Candidatus Bipolaricaulota bacterium, assembly GCA_018334915.1. GTDB lineage: Bacteria > Bipolaricaulota > Bipolaricaulia > M55B111 > M55B111 > JAGXLP01. The sequence continues at coordinate 12,530 of JAGXLB010000065.1, read as the reverse complement.
GCCCGGCCTGCTCCGTTGCTTTAAAGGTTGGCCGACTTGCTCCGTTGCTTAAAGGGTTGGCTAACCTACTATGTTTTTCAAAAGTTTGGCTGGCCTGCTCCGTTGCTTAAAAGGTTTGCCGACTTGCTATATTTATCTAAGAGAAGTCAGATTGCTGGTTTCTCCATCTTAGCAACTGGAGCTCCCATGCTCCAGCGGTAGGTCAACAAAGCAAAGGGGGCCGGCCTGCCCTGGGAAGGCAAACGCTTTAGTAACCAACCGGCCTACCAGTCCGGCATGGGAGCCGGACCTGCTGTATTTGACTAAAGCAGCGCGGGCTCCCATTGCCCGCGCGGGTGGGGATAGCGAGACTATCGGCCGGGCGCGGGGACCCGGCCTGCTCTGTTGCTTAAAAGGTTGGCCGACTTGCTATATTTATCTAAGGGAAGTCAGATTGCTGGTTTCTCCATCTTAGCAACTGGAGCTCCCATGCTCCAGCGGGTGGTCGACAAAGTAAAGGGGCCCGGTCCGCCCTGGGAAATCGAACGTATCGGGAGGGCATGGGAAACCTCCCTGCTATTTTTAACGGGCTCAGGCCCGCTCTACACTTACGGGGTTTCCTCAGGCTGGAAAACCCGAAAGTTTTTTAAATTAACCCAGCTCCCAGCAGTCCCGACACCGAGCTTCGTAGTCTCCCTTACCGCCGACCTTTATTACCTGGTCATCGGCAGGAGCCGGTTCCCCGTCAATCAACCTCTGAGTCCTCGTGGCCTGGTCGCCACATTCGGTACAGACCGCGTGCAGCTTATCCAGCCTGTCCGCTTCAGCCATCAACCTGGGCATGGGATGGAATGGATCGCCCGCAAAAGTAAGGTCCAGACCAGCTACTATAACTCGTTTATCCATTGAAACCAGTTTCAGGACAAGTGAAGTAAGGTCTTTGCTGAAGAAATTACCTTCGTCAAATGCAACGATATCCGAATCTTCCAGCTTTTTGGACCTCGCCTCTTCAACAAGGGTAGAAATGGATTCTTCCCCGGTTTTAAGCAGCTTGGCCTCGAACTCTCGGCCGTAGTGAGTCACGACTGCGTTCTTGTTGTACCGATCGTCAAGACGGGGTTTAAAGAGGAGAGTCGTCTGCCCGGCTATGTTTGCTCGATCGACACGACGGATCAATTCTTCGCTCTTGCCAGAAAACATGCAACCCGTAATTACTTCTAATCTACCAGCCATAGTTGGTCGGGACGACTGGATTTGAACCAGCGACCTCGCGCGCCCCATGCGCGCGCGCTACCAAGCTGCGCCACGTCCCGAAAAGTGGATCAAGTATTGCGAATTAACGCAAGTTTAATATAGCACTAAAGTTCGACATTTTCAATACCAAACAAAGCACTGGTACCCCTTGAATACCGATTAATCAAATCTTTCGGCACCGTATGAAAGCGAAACTTAATTTATGAATATTAATTCCATTTTTTCACTACCAACTGCTGCCCCCTTACCTGGCAACTGATTTAACCTTTAAAATTCAGTAGTAGACGAAATCCGGCAGCCGGGTAAGGGGGGAGCAGTTGGCCGGACCAGACGGCTAATTCCGCCGTCGGTAAAAGAACTGAGGATTAATAGAGAAGCCCCGCCCGGTCAGGCGGGGCTAGCTACTTCCGTTCAAATAACTGCTATCAGATAAATTCTCGCTTCAATTCCTCGAGGTCGACCCCGCTCCGTTCTTCGGGATCGAGACTGCGGTTCACTATCGGCCCTTCGGAGAGTGCCGGAACCTGTTCTTCGTAGGTCGGTCTATCCTCTTTGTAGATTACTCCCAGTGGTATCCTGTCTCCCCATTCCCTGGACTTCTCCTCCGCCGCTTCCCTGTCCGTTGGATCGTAATCATCGTCAAGGTCGTAAACCAGGTCACTGTAGAAATCGTAAGAACGGCCGGGATTGAATGTTACACAGGGCTGAAGCACGTCCACCAGGGCATAACCTTCGTGGGCCATAGCTCGGGCAAATATTTCCGTCATCTGTTTCACCTGGCCCGAAAACGTCCGGGCTATAAAAGTCGCGCCGCTGGTCAGGGCGGTCGGAATCGGTCTAACAGGGGGTTCAATTGCCCCTTCCGGACTAGTTTTCGTGACAAACCCCTTATGACTGGTCGGAGAATACTGACCTTTAGTCAGACCGTAGACTCTATTGTCTTCAACGATCTGAGTAATTCCGATATTTCTTCGACAGGCGTGCAGAAAGTGGTTACCGCCTATACCGTAGCTATCCCCGTCACCCGCAGTTACGACGACGTTCATATCCGGGTTTGCCATCTTCGCTCCTGTAGCCACTGCCACCGGTCTCCCGTGGACAGAATGAAAGCCATTTACGTTCATGTAATGCGGTAACTTACTACCACAACCAATACCAGTAACAATCAGGCTTTCGTGGGGGTTTAACTCCAAATCGACCAGTGATGCCTTCACGCTTCGTAAAATTGCAAAATCACCACAGCCAGGACACCATGTCGGTTCAGTAGGGTATTGATAGTCGGATAGTGAAACTTCCTCACTCATCTTGTTCCACCTCCTCCAGATCTCGAACTTCCGCAAGTATGTCCTCCGGCGTAAACGGGCGTCCGTCGTATTTGAGTACCATGTCAGGTGCCCGGGCTCCAGTTTCTCCTGTTATCAAGCTTCCCAGCTGACCGGAAAAATTGTTCTCGACAACCACCGTCCGCTGATCCGATTCCAGGAGGTCCTTAACTTCTCCAGCCCGAAGCGGCCAGATTTCGTCGAAGTGATAGAAATTCGCTTCCGTTCCGCCCTCGTTCAATCTATTGACGGCTTCTCTTACCGCCCCGTACGTCGAGCCCCATCCGACAAACGTGAGGTCGGCGCTCTCCGGGCCGTAAAGTAACGGGCCGGAAAATTCTTTTTCTAATGCCGTATCGACCTTTTTCATCCGCTTATCCATCATTCTGGTCCTCAGATCCGGGTCTTCAGTTATATCCCCGCGCTCGTCGTGCTCGTTTCCGGTCGTCTTGTAAACGGCGTTTTCGTGCCCGGGAATCGCTCTCGAGGAAACCCCGGTCTCAGTAAACTCGTGCCGCAGGTATTTCCCATCGAGTTCTTCCAGTTCTTTTTCCGACAAAAATTTTCCTCTATCGATATCTACGGACGTATCGAATTCATCGACAGGAACAGCCCGGATTGAATCGGCAAGGTGCTGATCACTCAACACTATCACAGGTAGTTGATATTTCTCCGCCAGATTGAAAGCACGTTTACCCGCTTTGAATGCTTCCTCTATAGTTGCCGGTGCCAGGACCAGTCTGGGCGAATCCCCCTGAGAGGCAAAGACGACGGAAGATAGATCCCCCTGCCCTGTCCTGGTGGGCAGACCTGTACTCGGCCCAGGACGCTGAACTTCCACGATAACGAGCGGAGTTTCCGTCATACCTGCCAGTCCCAGTGATTCTACCATTAAAGAGAACCCACCACCGGAAGTGGTAACCAGCGATCGTGCCCCGACATGACTGGCCCCTATTGCCATATTTATCGCTGCCAGCTCGCTTTCCGGTTGTTTGATAACTATATCGAGTTCGGCCGAATGCTTGGTCAACCACTCCAGAACTGAAGTGGAGGGAGTCATCGGATAAGCCGAGACGAAATTACATCCTCCAGTCAGCGCCCCCAGGGCAAAAGCCTGATTTCCGTCGATAACCATCCGATCAGATTTTCCGGGGAGGGGAGAAATATCGTAATCAAATTCGTATCCTTTCGACTCGACGTATTCCTTACCTGCCTCAGCTACGAGAACGTTGTTTTCTACTACCGAGTCCCCTTTTACCGCAAAATTCTCCTTGATTATTTCGCTTATGTAGGAAGTGTCGAAACCGGTCAAACCCGCCACAGCACCAATTGCCGCGGTATTCGCCATGACCTTCGCCCCTCCTTCGTCCGTGGCTATCGAAGTAAAGGGAACCGGAAAAGGCTGGACGTCCCGATTATCAAATGTGCCGGGTTCCAGATCGAAATCCTCGTCGTAGAGGACGCCACCCCCGGGGACGATTTCGTCCAGGTGCTTTTCGATCGAATCCTCTGTCAAAGCAACCAGTAAATCAACACCCTCCGTATGAGTGTAGATTTGCTCGTCAGAGACTCTTATTTCGAAAAAATTGTGGCCGCCCCTGATACGGGATCGGTAGTCCTGTCTTCCAAACGGAAACAACCCGGCCCTCGTGAGGGACTGAATGAATCCATTGCCGGTTGACTGTATCCCCTGACCGGCATCTCCCCCGATGAGGATCGTCATATCGTTCTTATTCATATAACCTCCCTGAGATTATATCTCTAACGCCCTTTCGGCCAGTCAGTCCACAGATAAACCGACCCTGGGATTGTAGAAAGGCAACCCACAGGATTCACACCTGGCGGGTAATTCGCCAATAGTACATCGCGAACCGACGGAATTGGTCAACTTAAAGTGATTGCAATCGGGTATTCCATTGACCGACCTGACTGAGTTACCACTTACTGGACACTCTACATCTTTGGCTGCAGGAGTCCTATCCTCGAGCCGGGAACTACAACCAGGACAACTCGTTACCTTTTCTTCACTGTAAACAATTTCCCCGCATTCGGGACATTGGAACTTCATTGTCCTCACCTCTTATAGTATTTGGACCGATTTGTCGGTTCGTCGCTTGAACCAGGCTATTCAACTAATTGAGTAGAGTTTCTAGCCCCGGTCAGGATATATCGACTGACCGGAGCTCAGCAAAGGACCCAGTGGTTAAGTCACCTCGATTTCTTTCTCGCCTTCCCACAGGCCGTGAAGGTTGCACTTCGCCCGCCCCCTAAGTGGATGAGCGTGGTCGAGTTTAACCGTAGTTTTCATTACGTAATGAGATTTTCCAGGACTCAACTCGAGCCTTGCCAGGAAAGTGTCGCCGGAGTAGAGTTCCATCCATTCTATAAAGTGACCAACTTCGTTGGGGTGTTCTTTGTACTCTCCCACTCGAAGCGTTACTTCAAATTCTTCGCCCTTCTTTACGGTATCCGGTGCATCTATCACCACGGTATGCTTTTTCTCAAGAGCAGACATTTCGGCGGGTTCGTCCGTTTCGGCCTTATTTACGCCACAAAAAAGATCCTCTTCACATGTTTCGTTGGACATTTTTACCTCCCTATAGAGTGAATATTGAATAAATCCTATACTGACATTTCTAGGGCGCGATAGTCTCTCCGGCCTCGCTATCAACCAGTTCAATAGCCATCATCGGACACCCGTTGGCCGCCTGTTCCGCAGCCTGCCTGTCGGTTTCTTCAACCTCAAGAACAAAGTTCCCATCTTCATTGCTACCACCAATAAGTTCGGCCTTACCGTCCTCACCCTCTTTGAAATGTTCGGGATCCACGGCTGTACAGACGAAGTTGCTCTGACAGGCATCCTTGTCGTACTTCAATTTGTACTTTGCCATTCTAACCTCCTCCATTTAATATACGGTGAAATCAAAAATCACTTCCACTTAATCATGATTATAGGGTAGTCTCTTCAGTTTTTGCAACAAACAGCCCAAAACTAATATACGATGGGTATTACGCCTGGTGAGAAAAACTGATAACCCGGATAGACCGATCCCCTAAAGACTAAACATGGTTCACCAAAACTTGCCGAGGAAGCCCCAGGGCACCCCCTGGGGAGGAATCGGCTGGTTAACTTAACTTGATACGAGGTACCCAGCAGTCAATTCGCCCTGATTATTCAGGTTCGGTACTGGCACAAGACCAGTTCCGAATTGACTGCTGGGTGCTGTGTCTTCTTTTGTAAAAGAACAAAATCCGTAGTCAAATTTGCTTTTCTACAAGCCCCGCTCCTTGGGGCGAGTAATTGACTTCTAATTTCGCCGGTTTTATCATAGAATTAGGTGGAAAGTTATTTACTCAGTTCCTTTAACCGTCGTTCAAAAAAAGGCGTAAGACTAGCGATGGGTTAATTATGCTTTACTTGTCCTCGCTTAATACCTGGCTGCAGGGAATTTACATATGTTAAAATCTTTTAGTTGCATCACTACCGGGGATAGCCAGAAGGTAAATGATGATCTAAGCAGACAATTACCACGAGGGTGGAAGAACTGAGATTCAATCATTTTGTCTAAAAGGCTAGGTGGTAATATGATTCACGAGATAAAAGATAACATTTACTGGGTGGGAGTCAACGACCGGAGAAACGATCTATTCGAGAGCTACTGGCCGATTCCGGACGGCATAAGCTACAACTCCTACCTCATCAAGGACGAGAAAACGGCGTTGATAGACGGAGTAAAAGTAGGGTTTGCGGAGGATTATCTGAGAAAAGTCGAGTCCTTAGCCCGAATTGAAGACCTGGATTACGTAATTATAAACCACATGGAACCAGACCACACGGGCGTCTATCCCAGTCTCAGGCGAATAAACCCGGAAGTTACTTTCGTGGGTACGGAGAAAGCACGGGGATTGCTGGAAAGTTTCTACGGAATAACTCAGGGCGTCAAAGTCGTAGAAACGGACGACTTCCTCGATCTGGGATCGAATACACTTGAGTTTCTCGAGACTCCCTTTATCCACTGGCCGGAAACTATGATGACTTACCTCCCGAAAGAAGAAGCCCTCTTCTCCGGGGATGGTTTCGGGACCTTTGGGGCTCTTAACGGAGGACTTTTCGACGACCAGCTTGACGTGGAAGAATATCTCGACGAGGCAATCCGTTATCTTTCGAACATAGTTGGAGCCTACAGCGCCACGCTGCAGAGCGCCTTAGCCAACCTGAAGGACCTCGACATTGAGATGATTGCACCCGCACACGGACCGATATGGCGGGAAAAGCCAGAAAGAATAGTCCAGCTCTACGATAAATACAGCAGCGGAGGTGCCAGGCCTGGAATAACAATAGTTCACGGTTCCATGTACGGGTTTACCGAAAAGATTACCGAGCAGGTGGCCCGGGGAGCGAGATCAACCGGGCTTGAGGATCTGAAAGTCCTTGACGCCTCCCGACTCCACCCAAGCTACCTCCTTTCGGCAGCCTGGAAGAGAAGGGGGTTAATCGTCGGTTCCCCCACCTACGAATCCCGGGCCTTTCCCCCGATAAACAACTTTCTCGAAGTTGTCGAGAAAAAGAAACTAAAGGACAGGATAGCGGGAATATTTGGATCCTACGGGTGGGGCGGCGGTTCCGCCAGGGAAATTAAGGATACCGCGGAAACTTTGGGCTGGAACCTCGTGACTTCTCCCGTCGAATTTAACGGCAAGCCGAGCGAAGAACAATTAGAGGACGGCTTCGAGCTAGGAAAGAAAATTGCGGAAGAAATTGAAAACTAATTTGCCTCAGTTTACGCCGGTTGAACTAATAGGATAAACTTTAAAAGGAAATTCGACTGGGCATAAAATAGACTGTCAAACTAGAGAACCGGGACGACAGAGAGCCAATCCCGGTTCTCTATTGTTATTCAACGAGATCGTCGATTTTGGCAGCTAGGATAAAGTCGTTCTCGTGTAATCCGTCAATTGCGTGAGTGTAAAGCTGAAGAGTTACCACGTTATATGATATATCTATATCCGGATGGTGACCTTCGTTCTCTGCCAGTTCTGCCAGATCGTTCACGAATCCCATCGCTTCCGGGAAATCGTCGAACTTAAATTCTTTCTGGATTTTGGGAGGGGAACCCTCCAGTAGCTCCCAGCCCCTGACTTCGGTCAATAGTTCTTCTACCTCGTCGCTTTCCAGAGGTGGAACCCCGCCCTCGCAGGGCACGCACTGCTTCTCCGTGAGGTTTTCGGCCACGGTTATTACCTCCTCGTTCAAGTCGCTACTCATAGTTTATTTAGCTAGAACTCAACTACAACCTAATTATCGGCTCGAACTCCACAAATTGTAAGGGCGACCGGGATAATGATCTAAAGACAAAACCCGTGTTCGCCCCGAAACTTTTTAGCCTACCCGAACTATCGACATCTAGGTGACCTTCCGCAGGGCTCGATCCAGATCCTGCTTGATATCTTTCGGATCCTCTATCCCCACGCTGAACCTCAACAAATCGTCGGAGATCCCGGCGGACTCTTTCTCCTCTTCTCTCAACTGCTGGTGAGTTGTGCTCGAAGGGTGAATGATCAGGGATTTTGCGTCACCGACGTTCGCCAGAAACGATATAAGCTCAACTGACTCCATGAATTCGACCCCAGATTCGTAACCACCTTTTATTCCGAACGTAATCACTCCTCCATATCCGTGGTCAAGGTAGCGTGAGGCAAGTTCGTGAGTCTCGTGAGATTCGAGTCCGGGATAATTAACCCAGCTAACCCCGGGATGACCCTCCAAAAATTCGGTAATTTTGCTGGCATTCTGGCAATGTTTATCCATCCGCAAGGGAAGCGTTTCCAGCCCTTTTAGATTCAAAAAGGTATCGAAGGGACTCTGAATCGAACCCAGGTCCTTCAACCCTCTCGCCCGCAGGTTATTGATAAAAGCCGCGTCCCCGAAGCGTTCCCGGAAGTTAACCCCGTGGTAGCTTGGATCGTCCTCTGTCAATCCCGGGAAATCGCCTGATTCCCAGGGGAATTCACCGGAATCAACGACAGCACCTCCGATGGTCGTTCCTCCTCCGTTAAGCCATTTCGTTGTGGAGTGCCAGACGACGTCGGCTCCGTGCTCAAATGGCTTACAGAGATAGGGAGTAGCAAAAGTATTATCAACCACCAGGGGAACATCAGCTTCATGAGCAACCTCTGAAATTGCCTCTATATCGGGAACATCCAGCGACGGATTCCCGATCGTTTCGAGATGTAGGAATCTCGTTTCGTCGTCAATTTTTTCAGCAAAACTTTCGGGCGAGTCGGTCTCCGTAAACCTCGCCTCCATCCCGTATTTCACTAGGCTATGATTAAAGTAAGTATGTGTTCCTCCATATATACTAGACGAAGTCACCAGATTCTGGCCGCTCTCCATAAGAGTGAAAACAATCAAATTCAAAGCACTCATTCCTGAACTGGTGGCCACCGAACCGACCCCTCCTTCCAGAGACGCAAGCCTTTCCTCAAAGACCGCATTCGTGGGATTGGATATCCTGGAATAGACATCGCCTTCTTCTTCCAGAGAGAATAACCTCTGAGCCCGCTGGGTATCCCCAAGCAAGTAAGAAGCAGTCTGGTGAATTGGGACTGCACTTGATTTCACTTCCGATTTTACCTCTTCTTTTCCGGCGTGAACGGCCAGCGTATCGAACTTTTTTGATTTCTCATTTACATCGTTCATCATACAGTTCCTCCCTGTAAAATTTTAACTAAACCTCTAACTGTCACGAAAAATTCACGGATATTATTGGATGACGGCGGGCTTAGGCCCGCATTAAGAGAGATAGCAGGAAAGTACCCGGGGAAGTAACTCCGTCAGAGAAAGGGAAACTCGAAGCTCTGGAAATATTAAACCGGTCTGACAAAATTATAGATACATTCCCAAGATCATCGACCTCCAGGAAAATATTACGGGAGCAGCTGGGTCCTTCACAACTTAATTACTCCACCCGGTCAAAACCTCTTGGCTTATCCCCTACCCTCCAAGATATTACTCCAGCGTAAATTTAAAGACTAGCTTAATCTGGCAATCGTTCGCTAAAACCGCATCCATCACTCAACTGAGCACTACATTAAAACTCAAATCTTTCACCATCGTATGAAAGCGGAACTTAACTCATGAAGGTTAACTTGAGTATTTTCTACAAGCTCCCTGCCCCTTACATGGCTGCCGGGATTTTGTCTACTATTAAGTTTTAAAAGTCAAATCAATTGCAAGGTAAGGGGCAGGGAGCAGTTAATTCGGACCATAGAGATAAATCCGCCGCTGGTGAAAGAACTGAGTAAAAAAGAGATAAGGAGTTGTTTTATTGAACAATCACCAGAGAGTCCAAAGTCATTTTTGAAGAAGAGTCGAGCTCACAGGCTCTGTCGGTCGGTTGATAAATTCCACTTTCGGTCGGGCGTGGGAGCCCGACCTGCTATTTTGTTTTAAATGGGAGCCGGACCTACTATATCTAACTAAAGCAGCGCGGGTTCCCATTGCCCGCGCGGGTTGTCTTTATCGAGACTATCGGCCGGGCGCGGGGACCCGGCCTACTATTCTGTTTTAAATGGGAGGTGATTGGTATCGAGACTACCGGCCGGGCGTGGGAACCCGGCCTACTATTTTGTTTCAAATGGGAGCAGAAGTGCTATTCTGTTTTAAAGGGACCTGGCCTGCTACTCTATTTTTAAAGGGGGGGCGACCTGCTCTATCCAATTCACGCAGAATACCCCGTCCTTTGGACGGGGATGAATGCGAAAGTTTACAATTAAATAGAAATCACGGTGGCGAAGCCATGAATCGGGCGTAATGCCCCGCCCCATGCTCTCTGCTGAAAATAATTTTTGGCCATTAACCGGTTTACCACTAGCTTAGTTAATCCGCTAATTCTGAATCCGAAATGTTGAAAGAAAAATCAGCAGGCGGCTACGTAGCCGTCGGTTCTCGGTTCAGTGGCGCCCAATAAGGTCTCGCCGTCCTTCCATATAAACTGCCCGCGACCAAATTTACCGGATTCCGCGGTCACGGTTATATCGTGGCCTCTCCGGCTAAGTTTGCCGATCAGATAGTCGGGAAAACTACTTTCTACCTCAAGTTTCTTACCCTCAATCCACCGCCATCTCGGAGCGTCCAGCGCGGACTGAGGGTTTAAGCCCCGGTCGATGATACCCCTTAAAACCTGAAGGTGGCCTTGAGGTTGCATGTACCCGCCCATTACGCCAAAGGGACCAACGGGGGCACCGTCTCTGGTTAGGAAACCGGGTATAATGGTATGATAAGGACGTTTGCCACTTCTCAATCGGTTAGGGTCTCCTTCATCCAGCGTGAAAAGATTTCCCCTGTTCTGGAGTGCGATTCCCGTTCCCGGTACGACAATCCCAGAACCGAATCCGGCGTAATTACTCTGGATAAATGAGACCATGTTACCTTCACCATCAGCCGTGGCCAGGTATACAGTTCCTTCCTCACCCAGACTCCCGGGATCGAATCGTCCGGCCCGGGAACTTATTTGCTTTCCCCGGGTTCGTCCGTACTGAGGTGTGAGAAAGTTGGCGGGGTCCTCTCCCATGTAATCGGGATCAGTAATATACTCTTTTCCGTCCACAAATGCCAGTTTCAGCGCCTCGATTTCCTCGTGATAAGCCCCGGCCTCTTTATCTTTCCGGCAATCAATTTCACGAAGTATATTCAGAGCAATCAATGCGACCAGACCCTGGCCATTTGGAGGTAACTCCCAAACCTCGTAATCTCGATAGTCTACCTTCATCGGGTTAACCCAGTCGGGGGAAAAGGAAGCGAGGTCTTCTTTTCGAATATAACCTCCGGTATCACGCGAAAACCCCTCAATCCGCTCCGCAAGTCTACCTTCGTAAAAAGCCTTTGCTCCCGTAGTTGCAATACTTTTAAGGGTTTCGGCGTGGTTCGAAGACGACCAGATATCACCTATCCCCGGCGGATTACCCTCTGGGGCGAACGTCTCCGCCCAGCCCTCAAACTCCTCGCCGTCCAGTTCAGAGAAGACCTCGTAAGCCCTGCTCCAGTATTTACCCAGAGTAGGCTGAATCGGGTACCCCTTTTCAGCGCATTCAATAGCTGGCTGCAAGTTCTCCTCGAGGGATAATTTTCCAAACCTGGAGTTTAGAGCATGCCAGGCCGCCGGTGCCCCAGGAACGGTCACGGGTTCCCAGCCAAACCGGGGTACCTTTTCAAGTCCGTCCGTTTTGAGATCTTCCACGGAGATACTCTCAGGTGCCGGACCACTTCCGTTGAGACCGTAAAGTTCACCGTCAATCCAGACCTGGGCAAAAGCGTCACTTCCAATCCCATTGGAGGTCGGTTCCAAAACTGTAAGGCCGGCAGCAGTTGCAACTGCTGCATCTACCGCGTTTCCACCTTTTCGTAGTGACCTCAGTCCCGCCTGAGCCGCAAGCGGTTGAGACGTAGCGACCATTCCTCTTGACGAGCAGATCAGATTGCGCCTGGAAGGATACTCATAGGACAATGGATCAAAATCCATAACTACCTCCTTCGAAAATGAAGCCCCGAATTTAGCTATACCCGCCTGGAATCTGGTTATTTTTTGAAAAATTTAAAAGAATGGAAGACCGTGTTTTCCCGAATCCAATTTCAACCTTCCAGAGGTTTGATAAATTTTGGTGGGACGAAGTCCGTCACGTAAACTTTATCACTTGCCTTCTGAAAAGTCACTCCCGAGTCGCTCGCTTCGTCAGCCTCAATTTCCAGCAGTACCGGTTCCGGAGTATGACGCTTCCCTACCTCTAATGCATCCTCTTTTCGGGCCGAGAGATGGACCTTCCTCCTGCACTGGCTCTTGAGTCCCTCTCGGTCGATGCGTTCAGCGGCTTTCGGGGAAGTTCCGTGATAAAGAACTTCAACTTCGACTTCCGGTAAATCCGGATCTACATCGACGGAATGTCCGTATAGAGCTCTAATTTTGCCGCTATTCTCCT
>JAGXLB010000064.1 GCA_018334915.1 Candidatus Bipolaricaulota bacterium | reverse complement strand
TACTTTTGTAGGTTGGATCTTCCTCTTTTTTCTCTATCGCGTAGATGGCGTGTTCTTCTGAACCAACATCTATGCCAACGTATGTGCTCATAAGTCGTGTTGACTCCTCCCTTAGTCTAGATTTGGCTGCAGGATGTCTTCCCGGCTTCCCATGAGCCTGGCCTTGCGTATGAGAGGTCTATGCCTCAAGAGACTGTATTAAGGCTTACCCGGGAACAGGAAGGGACAATCTGAAACAAGAGGTCTGAGCCCCAAGGACAATTTTAGCCCTTTCCTGCAACCGGGCTTTAGCTTAAGTTTTATCGTTTATATCATACAAGCCTATTACGAATGTATCGGACTATTTAACGGGACTTGATCAGGGAACCAACAGTGAGAAGCTGTCCTATTTCACGAAAAAAATAATATCATAGTTAACGCCCGGAACCACTGCCAACTTGTCAAACCTGGAAAAAGCGGCAAACAGGACTGCCTATTGCCGACTACTACTCTAATTAGAGGGCGGGTACTTGCTCAAGACGGTATTTCCAGATAACCACTATTATTCCGATTCGTAAACACCACCTTCTCGATAATTCCTCCAGACGTTTTCGAACCACTGAGAACTCTCGGGAATTTCGCGTCGATCTACCCAACAGTGTTGAACATCCCCTTTACCGGACAACTTGGTTTCCTGGACCTTCTTTTTTAGGGCTTTATTCTCGCTGCGGTATCTCAAATCTTCTGAAAAATGCTCCAGACTCTTTTCTCCGTTGGGGTCACCAATTAAATAAGAACCTCGGCTACCTCCCTCATTCTTAACGTACCAACTTATTGCATCAAGGTAGACACGGCTTGTAATGGCCAAGTGGAGGGCCTGAAACATTTCCGGAAGCTCAGTGACATCAGCCACTTTTAATCTATCGCACAGGTTGTTTTGGAAGTTTTTGGCTTTTTTAACTACCTGGTTCAGTTCTTCTTCCTCCCGGAGAAGGGCACCGTACCTGCTCATTCTTCTCTGAATCCTATGTTTAACCTCGTCCGGTGAAATGGGCTCCGATGTTGCTTTACTTCCTCTTTCTAAAGCCGCCAAAGCCAAATTAAGTTTCTCTCCCACTTGCTTCTTGATCTCGGAATTAAAACGTTTATCCTTTTTAATCTCGTCGGAATAGATTTCACTAATGTACTGGGCTGACCTCAACCCACCTACCTGCCCGGCATTTAGAGCAGAACCCCCGGGGCGAGAGATACCATGGCTTCCATTTACTTCTCCAACTGGAAAGAAGTGGTCGATGTTTGATTCCCACCATCTGTTACCTCGTAGACCTCCATTATTATGTTGAGCACAGACTGCTATTCTCAAAGACTCCTTAGACAGATCTATACCGTTTTGGCGGTAAAGCTTTATTGCCTCAGGGTTTAGCTGTTTCAACCTTTCCAGGGGTGTTCCTTCTAACGCTCCGGAGTTATCAAGGTACTCTTTTGGCTCACCATTTAATTTATCAATATCAAAGTCTTCAAGGCCTTCGGTTCCTACCGGGTTCTGGCGAAAATCCATGAACACTTCACAATTCTTCAATCTAGTTTCACGGTAAACTAGTAAATCGATTAGCGAAGAACCGTAGTTCTCTACTTTATCGGGGTCAAATGGCCACTGGTAACCTTTTAGGAAAATTGCTTCCGCCAGCTTCTGGGTTGAAGGAAAAACTTCATTCAAGAAATCTCTTTTTTTGCCACTATCGTCCACACTATAATATCTGGGAATAACTTGTTGATAAGAGCCGGATAGATTCCACCTGAAATCCACGGATGCTATACCGTACTGACCCTCGGTCAAGTTATTTGCCACCGCTCCTTTCTCCAAAGCAATGCCGATGCTACCTATATGACCTTCCGGGTAGACGGAATCCTCGTACAACCCACCAGGTCCACCAACCCCAAAGATTACGTTTTCGCTCCGGAACACCATAAAGCCCAGACTATCATCTTCGGTTGACGTCTTATCAATTCCCAAGGCACCAATAACCCTTTTACCGTCCTCTTTCTCACTGGTTAGTAGACCAATAATTTCCACTTTGTCCTTAATCTCAACCCCGAGCTCCCTCGCCTCTTCTTCCAGACTTTCAACCATCTGTTGTGAGGTCCAGGGGCCTGCAGAAGTCCCCCGCCCCCGAGGGTCATGGTCAGTCTTATATCCTACGTACTCACCAAATTCATTAAAGGGAAAATCCACGCCCAGCTCGGTTAAATGAAAAAACTCCCTCGCGGATAGCGCGGACTCAATTAGAGCCAAATCCCCATGGGTAGCCCCACCTTCGTAATAGGATTCTGCCATCTCTACGGGTGAATCTGAGTTAGCATCGGATAGCGATAGTTTGTAATAAGTCTGTTTGTCCGAACCAGCGTTAGCAGAGATTCCTCCCCCCAATTCGTTAGTTACTACTAGAGCTTCACTTATTCCCTGTCGTTTAAGATGCACAACTGCATTGAGAGAAGCTGCTCCCGATCCAATTATTAAAGTATGAGTCCTATACAAAGGAAGTTGTCGACCTTTCACTTTTAATTTATCTTCTTTCAATTACCATCACCCCGCGGACAATCAGTTAAACAACACTCGGTTGACTTTTAAAGTCTCTGCAAGTGAAACCCACCATCTAAATTGAATACTTCGCCTGTCGAATACAGATGGTACCCTTTAGCTAGCGCCACTACTGCTTTGCCGATATCTTCAGGTTCCCCCCACCTGCGAATTGGGGTTATTCCCTCCTCCTTGATCAATCTATCATATTTATCCGTGACGGACCTAGTCATGCTCGTCCGGATTATTCCCGGTCTAATTTCGTAGACATTGATTCCTTCGTCCGCCAATCTGTCCGCGTACAATTTTGTCATCATGCTTATTCCGGCTTTGCTT
This sequence comes from Candidatus Bipolaricaulota bacterium, assembly GCA_018334915.1. Classification (GTDB taxonomy): domain Bacteria; phylum Bipolaricaulota; class Bipolaricaulia; order M55B111; family M55B111; genus JAGXLP01. The sequence goes on along the minus strand of JAGXLB010000064.1, from coordinate 10,080 downwards.
ACACAGTACTCACCTCTTTCAGGAGAAGAGGTATAAGCCGAAATTGAAGATATGTTGACGATGAACATATCCCTTTCCGGATATTTCTGCTTCTGTTTAATCATCCATTTGCTGGCCAGCTGGGTAAGAAAGTACGGTCCCTTAAGGTTGACTTCAATTAACCTATCAAAACTTTCTTCCGAGGCCTCTAATAGGTCTTTTCGTTCCTCTGGAGAAACACCCGCGTTGTTGATCAGCATATCTAAACGCCCGAATTCGTTTTTTACCTCCTCAATCAATTCCTCTCGGGCGGTTGAGTCCGAGATATCGGCTAAAAAAAATCCTGCCGAGACTCCCTGATTTCTACATTCTCTAACGGTCTCCTCCGCATCTTCGTCGCAAGTGAGGTCGTTCACAGCAATATTAATACCCTGCTTGGCGAGTTCTAATGCGATACCCCGCCCTATACCTCTCGCTGAACCAGTTATTAGAGCAACTTGGTCATCATTAATATTCATCTACATCACCCTGTTACAAAAATCTTTTAGATGAATGGATTCTTACCCGTTTCCCACGAACTCACTATCCAGGCAGTTTCCTGAGAGTTTAAATTACAGGAGATTTAAGGGCTTTTTTCTGCTTTCTTTCTACCCTTTCGATAGACCGGATTATATACTGCGTTATCCCGGACCAGGCACCCCACTTCCACCCCGTCCTTCATCATCTGAGAGCAGGAAGAGCAGGTTATACAGAGCTTCTTCTCATCTAAACCACCGTCCTTTGCCAATATTTCCTTGGCAAAGTCTGGATTTGCCAGGGCAAGCCTTCCGGCCCCCATAGCATCGACCGCATTCTCGCTCTTAAAATTCGCCGCCCCGTTCGGAAAATATTGCCTAAGCCAGGAAATTCCCCCTCCCACGATAAATAAATTAGGAAACTCTTTTCCGATCTTAGAAGTCAATTCAAAGTTAGTTGAAATTGCTTCTAGCGGGTCCCTATCCGGTTCTTTATCTCCAACCAGTGAACTGTCGAAAGGGCGTTCCAGGAATGGATCGTAATATGGATTTCCCAGAGCCACGTTTAAAATTTTCAACCCTGCTTTTTTTAGTTTCTCCAGTAACTGCCTTGGTTCCGAGAGGTCGGGCTCGATACCGGAGGACTTTTTTATTCCAAATCCATCTGGATAGGGAATATCGTCATAGATGTTCAGCCGGCTGGCCAGAATGACGTCAGGCACCCTGCGACTTACCTCGCTAACAATATCTTTCAGGAACGAGATTCTGTTCTCAAAAGACCCCCGATACTTGCTTGAGGGGTTTTCGTAAGAGAAAAGCAACTCATGTATCAGGTATCCGTGACATGCCTTAATGTCCACTGCGTCGAACCCCGCTTCGGCCGCGAGCTCGGCAGATTTGATGAAATCTTTCTTGATTTCTGCAAGATCTGCATCCGAAATTACCGGATAATCCGGCGCAATATCGTACTTTTCATCAAGTATATCGGAATGTTTTGTAATCACCGGTTCCGGAGCCCCTTTCGGAGCCGAATATCTGCCTGAATGAGTTAACTGTAATACGGTCAGAGGTTCCTGACCAACGGGGCGAAACTTTTTCGCGGATTTTTTTATCTCTTTGTTTAACTGAGAAAACCCAGCTAGAGATTCTTTTGTTAAATGCAACTGTCTAGGATGGGCCTTACCGTTTTCCGTAACCGCCGTAGCCTCAAGCCATATGATCCCTGCTCCACCCTCGGCAAACCTTCGGTACCTCCTGAAGGTCAACCCGCTCGGACCACCATCCGTATCAGCGTCATGCCCCTCCATCGGATTCACGCACAGTGAGTTAGGTACAGTTTTACCCTCGATACTTGCTTGTTCGCCCAGAGGATCAATATTGTCGTTAAGCGACAAAGAATAATTATTCCTTTCAATTTCCTGTCTTAGTTCGGTTAAATTTTTATAATCAAAAGTTTTCGTGCTCTCCATTAAATTAATCCCTCACAGAATATCTCGATCTTCACAGACTTGCTTCACCGCCATAACATTTTCTACGGGGGTATCGTATACCAAAACTCCAGTACCCAATATAAAACGATTAAACCTCTTAGCTTGTTTTGCAACTTCAGTAGCTAGCGCCTCAAGTTCCCCGGGAGCCCCGTTCTTTATCTTTTGAGGGTCTAAGTTTACCCTCAGCGAAATACCCTCCCTTTCGGCAACATCCAAATACTTATCAAGATTTGCGTTATAGTCACAGAGCAACAAATCGGCGCCCACGTCAGCCAGTTCAGAAGAGATTTTTGTGGTATCCCCGCCGATGATCAAAGGTTTATGACTCAATTCGAATTTATCTAGAATCCCGTATATCTTCTGGTGGTAGGGCTTGATGATGTTTCTATAAATATCGGGTGGAACCAGAGGAGGTGATGCTAGAGAATCAAACATTATCATTTCCAGACCGATATCTATCCATGCTTTAGCGTACTTTAAAATAACCTGGGTTGCCTTCTCTAATAAATCTTTGATAAAACTGGTTTTTTTGTAAGCCTCAATGATGATCCTCTCCTGACCCGCAAGGCTACAAGCCAACGTGAACGGACCCGAAATAGCCCCCCTTATCAAAACTTCCGAGCACAGCTTCTCTCTAACTCGTCTACCGGCCTCGAGCATCAACGGCATTCTCCCATCAGTACGTGGTTCTGGGATACTAAGTTGTTTTAGATCGGTTTCAGAATTTACTATAGGGCCCTGAAAAACTGGAACGTCACAAGAATCGGGATAGTATTTTACCTCCCCACCCATTGCCTCTGCTTCTACGTTATAAACATCCAGCCCTACAGTCAGCAAATCCGGATGATAGACCGAATATTCCTCAAATATGCTCTTTGTTAGTAACTCCGGATCCTTTGCTACTTCAGAGGGTGTTTTATCAATTAGAAAGGCTTTATGCTCGTAAACAGCTGGGGCAAAAGGGATTCTTCCAGTTTCCTTGCCAGCAAATACCTTTTTCATGAACTGCTTGGAAGTTACCAATTGTTCCCCGGAATTATTGTTGGTCATATGAGAACTTCCTTTATTTAGCTAGCTACTTCAGTCTCAAACTCTCCACGCATAAGTTGATACAGTCTTTCGGTATACTCATCGTATTCGTTTTCCGTCTTCGTCGTAAGCTTTCGGGGACGATCCAGGTCTACGGCTATTTCCTCATTTATTCGGGCGGGCCTGTCTGACAGAGCGACGACTCGGTCAGCCAGAAAAGCTGCTTCCGGTATACTGTGAGTTACAAAGAGTATAGTTTTCCTGCTTTCTCTCCATATATCAAGTAACTCTATATTCATCTTTTCCCTGGTCATGGCATCCAGCGCCCCGAACGGCTCGTCCATCAAGATTAAAGAAGGGTCGTACACAAGTGATCTGCATATGGAAACTCTTTGCTGCATTCCTCCGGAAAGTTCCGAGGGATATTTATTCTTGAAACCCGCCAGATTCGTCAATTGCAGCAGTTCTTCGGCTTTTTGTCTATACTCCTCTTTATTCATCCCCATTAATTCAATTGGCGACAGTACGTTATTAATAACAGTCTTCCACCTAAGCAATGCCGGTTCCTGAAATATCATTCCAATATCCCTCACCGGACCTGATATTTCCTTACCGCGCAATTTTATGCTCCCCTTGTCATAGTCCAGCAGGCCCGCAATAATTTTCAGTAAAGTGGATTTTCCACAACCACTCGGTCCGACTATTACGACGAAATCCCCTTCTTCTACCTCAAAGGATACATCCTCGATAGCCAGAATAGGGCCCTCTCTACTACTATAAGATTTCTGTATGTTTCGTAGAATTATAAGTTTGTCTCTTCTACTGTTTTGTTCTTCCACGGTTCTCCTCCGTAACTATTTATGCGCCCACCCGGTATATGGGGCGGGCGCATAACATTAATCAAAGGTGATTTACTATTCTGAATAAGGCCAAGTATAGTGGGGTAAGAATTCCCTGGTGTACATCTCTTCAGCCGTCAGTTCTCGATCGACACTAAAGTATTTGTTTACCAGCTCCACAGTTTGACCCATCTGACCATGGTCGATCCAGCCCAATCCATGGACCAGAACAGACTCGTTTTTCATCAACTTGATCGATTCTTGAATCATAGCCAAGAACTTTTCCTTATCTGCCTCGGGAACGTATTCCCTCTCGATCTCTATTGCTGTTTCGGGGTTCTGGATAGTCCAGCGGTATGCCCTGAAAGACGCCTCCAGGAACTTTTTCAGCATTTCTGGGCTTTCCTCGATAGTTTTTTCGTTTGCAATTAAAGACTTGCCGTATGGGTTAACTCCATAATCGGGCCACCTAAAACTGACCAAGTTATCGCCAACTGATTCTCTGTACAGGTAAAGCTGATCGGCATAATGTACTGTAGCGTCAACCGAACCAGCTCCAAGAGACTGAATTTTTGCCCCGGGACCAATATTTACCCACGTAACGTCATCAGGGTCTATACCTACAGCACCGGCAAAAGCAGGGAAGAAGACCCGCTGAGCATCTCCGGCAGGTGCCCCAATAGTATGGCCAACGAGATCTTCAGGCTCTTCTATTCCCTTGTCTTTCCGAGCCCAGACAGTAAACGGGCTGTTTACGTAAACCTCCGCTATTATTTTGACATTTGCTCCCTTTGTTCTAGATACGGCCACGGTGCTTGCATCAGCCATCGCCACGTCGACCCTTCCCACGTCTGCATATTTGACGGCGTCATTGGACCCACTTCCTCGTTGGATATTCACTTCTAGACCAACATCTTCGTACCAGCCCTTGTCTTTTGCAACATAATACACTGCATGGTTACCTTGTGGGATCCAATTTAGTCTAAAGTCAATTTTTTCAAGATCTGCGTTTTCCTGGCTAAAACCAACCGTTCCCAAAAAACTCGTGAGTACGAGAAGTGTTATTAAGACTAATATAAATCCGTTTTGTTTTTTCATAGTATTACCTCCGTGGTAATAAGTATGCTTTAATTAAAATCCAAATATCTGGACAAAGTCTCCCTTCATACCACCTCCGGTAGAGTTTTACTCTTCGATTACTTGTGCCCAGGGCATAAAGACTTTTTCAGTAAGAGCTACGAGGCCATACAAACCCAAACCCAGGACTGAGATCCATACTAGAGCGGCAAAGATTGCTTCCGTTGCTAAAATTCCCTGGGCCTGCATTATTACCGCAGCAAGCCCCCTGCTCGAAGCCACGAACTCCCCGACAATAGCACCGATAACTGCCAATGTAGAAGAAGTCTTCAAGCCGGCAAAAATCTGTGGGAGTGCATTAGGAATTCTGATCTTCAAAAATCTTTTCCATTTCGGAACCTGAAGAGACTTAGCAAAATCAACGAGATTTGGATCGATCTCTTTAACCCCCGTAGCCGTATTTATAACTACAGGAAAGAAAGCACTCGTAAAAGCAATTACGATATTTGGAATGATCCCATATCCAAGCCAGATGATAAAAAGTGGAGCAAGAGCAATTTTAGGTAGGGAGTTAAGGAAGACCAAAAGCGGCAAAATTGCCCTTCGTAATATATTCGACCAGGTTATCGTTATTCCAAGTAGTATCCCAACACTAGCAGCAAGCAAAAACCCTCCAAATATCTCTATAGATGTCGCTTCTGCTTGATAAAACCAGCGCCATTGCATGTCGCCGAGAGCTCGGACCACCTTGAGAGGAGAGGGCAGGAGATAAGTTTGTATGTTGGTGATTACCACCAAAATTTGCCAAAAACCAACTAAAAGTATCAACAATCCAATGAAAGGGTAAATCTGCTCCAAAAGTTTTGAAAGCTTCTTCCACATACTCGCACTCCTATTTATTAGTCAACAATTAAGTTGTTGCTCGGACAATCCGAATCCGGCAACGCAGACATTTCCCGTCACCTCACCTGCTTATTCTTACCCTCCCTCCACCTTCCGCAAGGCTCTTTACTTCTTCGTGAGTGCACCAGTTAATGTCGCCTGGATTAGTTTGCTTTATGGCGGAAGTGGCATTACCGTATTTAACACCTTTTTGAGTTCCCTCCGTTAGGTAACCATATAGAAAACCAGCTGTAAAAGAATCACCACCACCCACACGATCTACCAGTTCAAGCTCATAAGTCATATCATCGTATATTTCGCCGTCTTCGTAGGCAACAGCTGTCCAGTCGTTACGCCACATTGAAATATTATCCCGCAGCGTGATTGCCACTACCTCGAAGTCGAAGCGTTGTGCGAGTTTTTGAGCAACCTCTCCATAATCCTCGCCAACTATATCAAACACTCTCTCCGTATCTTCTTCTGTAGTGACCAGAATGTCTGTGTAGTCCATCAATCTAGTCATACATTTTTTGGCTTCCTCCTGAGACCAGAGTTTCGAACGATAGTTTAAATCCACGCTGACCTCCAGTCCCTGAGACTTTGCGGCCCTCATAGCTTCTTCGGTAACCTCTTCAGCCGATTTACTCAGTGCCGGGGTAATACCACTTGTATGAAACAGCCTTGCGTCGCTGAAAACAGACTCCCAATCTACTGTTTCTTTCTCAATATTGCTTATTGCAGAATCTGCTCTGTCATACACTACGGAACTGGGTCTCGGGTTGGCGCCAAATTCTAAATAATATTTCCCCACTCTGTCTTCTTCTGTCCAGATTACATCTGAGACGTCGACTCCGTGTTGTCGAATCCTGTTGGCAATCATTCGACCAAAAGGATTATTCGTAAGCCGAGTGACAAAACCTGTGTCCAGCCCAAGTCTTTTCACAGCAACTGCTACGTTTGATTCACTTCCACCGACGTTTACGTCAAAAGTTTCCGTCTGTTCTAACCTTTTCTGATCTGGGGCGGAAAGTCTAATCATGGTCTCTCCAAAACTGACTAAGTCATTCCTCATAATGTTTCTGCTCTACCTCCTTTTGCAGATATCGCAGTTAAAAGTTTGTTAATAAAGTCAACATTCCACAGATACGACCTTTACTAAATAAGTTAAAAACTTATTCAAAGCCCTCTCCCTTTTTTGACCGCCTCGACCAGGGTTTTGGCGTTTTTAGCTATCAGATCGTAGTTTTCTCCCTTCATTGCCTCTTTGTCCAGAAGAGCGGAACCCACACAAAGAACGTCTGCTCCTGCCTCAATGAACTCTTGAGCATTCTCTTCACTTACTCCCCCAGTTGGCATGAGCGATATTTGTGGCAAAGGAGCCTTTACATCGCTGATAAATTTAGGGCCGAGTCTTGAAGCCGGAAAAACTTTCACAAAGTCAGCCCCCGCCTGCCAAGCAGTCATTATTTCCGTGGGCGTAAATGCTCCCGGAGCTACCACCTTGTCGTACCTTTTACACATTTTTATCATATCCATATCCGTGGTAGGGGATACGAGGTATTCGGCCCCAGCCAAGATGGCAGAACGAGCGGTTTCCGCATCAAGCACGGTGCCAGCACCCACCAAAACACCGTCAATTCTTTCCGATACTTCTTTTATAACTGAAAGTGCATCTGGGGTAGTCATCGCAATTTCGATGCAGCTTACTCCGCCTTTCTTCAGTGCCCGAGCCACTTTGACAAGCCTCTCTGAACTATCGGTCCTAACAACTCCAACGACCCCTGAGTCCAGCAAGTATTCCTTCTTGGATTTTCTCGTCATTTGTTGCTTTCCTCCTTTGTTTATATTACTAATTCGGTTCACTGTGATAGCCTAGCTTACGAGAAATATTTGCGGCATGTCTTTTCACAAGACTGGATTTTTCTTTAAGGCCTTCTTCGGACATTTGCGCAGCTAAACCAGTCAAACTTATAGCGGCATTTACTTCCCCGTCATGTCTGTAAATCGGAGAAGCAACGCACCTAATTCCTTCCTCAAATTCTTCGTCATCAATAGCGTACCCCCGATCTCTAATATCCTGTAGTTCTTGCCTTAATTTTCTTCGAGACGTTATCGTATTTTTCGTGTGAGAGGTTAATTCAAGATTATCGAGCAACTCATCCAACTGGTCCGACGATATATGAGCCATTATTACCTTTCCGAGGGCCGTTGCGTGCAGGGGAGCCGTTTTACCAGGTGAAGAATAGAGCTTTACACCGCGGGACTCCACTTTATCTACGTAAACTATTCTATTTTCGTTTATATAACCCAGGTGAACTGTTTTCTGAGTTTCGTCTCTGAGCGCCTCTATCTCTGACCTGGCCTCAGACGAAAGGTTAAGCCTTTCTAACACACACCTACCTTTTTTGACAAAAGTCATACCTAAACTATATTGCTTATCTTTACTTCTGTGGAGGTAATCGTATTCCTCCAGGGTATGAAGGATTGGGTAGAGGGAGCTTGGGTTGGTATCAAGTTTATCAGCAATCTGAGTAATGCTTAACTTATCAGTTTGCGAATTAAAAAACTCAAGTATTGAAAGAGCCTTGTCTACTGATTTGTTAACATAACCTGAACTTGCCTTGTTTCTATATTCAGTCATGGTTGTAATAAAAAGTTTGAATATATTAAACCTAGTTTTATATTTACAATATTCATTATACAGAAACTTATTTTCATGTCAAATTGCAAATTTGAAATTTAACGGAGATGGTCAACCAAACACTCTTCAGTGTCGTGATCTTAAATACCCAATGACTCGAATTACCTTTTTAGCTATCGTTGTATTTTAGTCCATATTGAATATACAGGAGAATAGGGTTGGGTTTGTCAATCTCGGCTTCGGAGACAGGAATAATCTACCGCGACAAGCATGCAGTATACTATCATCCGCTTTTCTTCGCTTCCACCGGGCACTGGGTGTAATGATGGGTAACGAACCGATCCAACCAAGCTCCTGATTTACCTCTCAGTGCTCTTCGAAGGGGCGTAACTCCAGTCTAGGTTAAATTTTCGATTCAATCCGCCCAAATATTTCAACCCTTATACCGTTTCGCCTGCACACCCAGGAGAGCGCCGCGTCGTCGCTACCACATACAACGATTGGCTCCACTGAGACCGGATTGTAATCCCTCTTAAATATATCTCGTCCTAAACTTTACCTAAATTAGTCTGAAGTTAGTCATTTCTTCCGACGTTCAGCCAAAGGCTGAAATGGGAGAAAGGGAGAATGAGGGGGGATCAAATAATTCCTTCTTTATAATTCATTATCTGACAATCCTAGACCGGTTATTCTGTTTTGTCTTCCTTCTTCGAAACATTTCTCAAGATAAGGTTTTTTATATTCGTCACCTAGATCGCTCTTCTGGTAACCAATAATCTTTAGAATTTCTTTTAAAGATATTCCCAAATTTCCCATCCCAAGCATAGCTAAAGCATCTAAGGCTATTCTATCAGCGGAACAAAAATTGGCTTCGACATTTTCAGCGGTCAATATATAAGCCAAAATATCCCTTTCCCCCTCATCTATCCCCTCCACAAAATATTCGCCAAATCTATCTTGTAGCTTTTCAATTTGCGAGACCGTGGGGTCTACTTCCTGTAGTTTCCCGCTCTTAGCTAAACCTGGTAAATCTATCATTATCTTCTCCCATTCCTGTGAATAGAATTTAGCCTCATCCTGAACTATACTACTTGCCGTTACTATTTTAGCCTCGGCTAGCATATCATTCCAAACTCCAATCCCATATGAATAAACTATAACATTTGCGTCAACCAGAAAGCTCGGCTTTTTTGTCATCTTTTATAGAGATGTCGTATCGCTCAAAAGTATTTTCAAGATCGAACAGGCTGGTATCCAAAAGGTCTGCGGCCTTTGTCTTAGAAATCTTGTTCTATGGGGCGGCTCAACTTATCTATGGCGGAAGCCAACTGAGGCACGTTGGAATACTTTTTGGCCTCTGCAATGAAAGTAAGCTTTTTTCAACCGACCTTTCTAGAACTATCCTAAAATCAGGCAGGGTCTTATTCTCTCCGGCTTCCTCTGAACTCTCGGAATAGATAGAAACCTCCGAATCCCCGAAAGACATGAAATTTAGTGCCACTTCCGAAGGAAAATTTCAGAGTTCCGCCGAATGTTTTATTCACCTTCAACCCACTGTTTAGAATTTGTTATTTCGTCTATTTTTCTCTCTAATTCAGCAAGTTCTTTGGGAGCATTCTTGTCACCAT
>JAGXLB010000063.1:2219-12978 GCA_018334915.1 Candidatus Bipolaricaulota bacterium | reverse complement strand
GGGAAGTTGGTGGAAGTGATAAAACTTGTCCGAACCCACCTCGTACGATAAGAAAGAAGAAATTGCCAGCTACATCATTCATGGATTCGGAACGCTGGCGAGCATTGCTGGATTAATTGTACTGCTGGTCCGGGCTGTCCGGCTGGACAGCTTGTGGATGATTACCAGTTTCGCGATTTACGGTGCTAGTCTGATTTTACTTTTTTTATCTTCCACTATGTACCATGGCATTTCTCACACAAAAGTAAAATCAGTTCTCCGGGTTGTTGACCACGGCTCGATTTATATATTAATTGCCGGTACCTATACGCCGTTTACCCTGGTTAGCCTCCGGGGTCACTGGGGCTGGTCCCTATTTGGAACAGTCTGGGGTCTGGCGCTTGGAGGGATATTGTTTGGTAGCTTTACCTTCAGGGCTCTACCCAGGACTGAAACCGCTACTTACGTTCTGATGGGGTGGCTTTCTGCGATTGTTATCCACCGATTACTCGATTCTATCGGCTTGATTGGGGTTATTTTTTTGATACTGGGAGGGCTAATATATACCCTGGGAGTAATATTCTACAAATGGAAAGGATTTCCTTATAATCATGCAATCTGGCACCTGTTCGTTTTAAGTGGCGCAGTTTGCCATTTCCTCGCTGTATATTTCTATGTTTCTCCAAAATGAGCTAGACAGAGACCCCAGTTCGGGCTATTAACCCAAGTTTTCGTCATCGGGATATTTTATTATTCGACCTGATTGAATCCCACAGCCGCTTACCTGACAACTCTCTCAAGAAAGTCAAGCCCCACTGATTTAATCTTTAACACTCAGTAGTAGAAAAAATCCCGGCAGCCAGGTAAACCGTAGATCTATCTGAGGATAGTGAGAACCCATCGTTCATAAAATAACCTCTACTTAAATGCTACGGTGAAAGAATTAAGTAACATAATTTGTAAAAAAGATGTTTCGCTGTATTTTTTACGAGGGAAAAGTAATTAAACTTAACCAACCTGAAATGAACGTAGATATTTTGCTAAATGACTGGTCGAGGGTTCCTTAGATATACAGTTTGTAATAGCTATTTTTGACGAACAGGACAGGTCAATCTAACCAAAGAGATCCTTAACTTTTTTAGCTCCTTCCCGTAATTGGTTCTTCCACCTCTCTCGAAATTCCTGTAGTCTATCGTTCTGGGCGGATAGTAAGTTTTCAAGCGTCTCAACTTTTTCCTCCAGGGCGGCAGTTCTATGTTCCAGCTGTTCGACCCTCTCTCGAATATCTCCCTCAACTTCTGGCTCGATCCTTTCTTTTTCAAGTTTGCCTATGGCCTCTTTTACGGTATCGTGCTCTTCCTCTAATTCGTAAAGTTTTTGCAAAATCCGAGTTTGTTCCGAGTTAAGTAGATATTCATTACGTTCTCCCCTCTCAGGGGGATCAATCAACCCGCTGTCCACCAGTTTGTTGATCCGCCAGTATAGTTGTGACTTGCTGTAGTTCGTGTCGATCTGGTCTACTGTTTTCAATTCACTCATATTTACCCTCCTCTCAGGTAAATTTGTCCGATAGTCATTATAAGGCTTCGAAAGGAAAAAGTCTGGCGTTTAAATACTAAGCCGCAAAATTTGCCGAGGAAGCCCCAGGGCTTGCCCCGGGAGGAATTGGCTGGTTAACTTAACTTTATATGAGGTACACAGCAGTCAATTCGCCCTGCTCATTCAGGTTAGGTACAGGCACAAGACTAGTTCCGAATTGAGTGCTGTGTGCCGGGTCTCGTTTTGTAAAAGACCGAAAAAACTTCTTAAAAGGGATTTTCTAAAAGATCCGCCCCTAGGTTCGGGGTTCTTGACTTTATTTGTGGTAATAAATTCTGAAAGCACTCTGAAGCTTTGAGTGTGATAACCTCCCAAGCTTTCCCGGGTTCGAGTAATTGATATAGCGAAAACGCCATTCCGGAACCAGCTGTAGAATTTTTTTTAGCCTTTTATTTTCATTTTAAAGGGTATCGTTAATTCCCTAAAATTGAGGACGGTTTTTCTTCCATATAGTTTCACCCCTTTTTATCACTCGAGCAACCGAATTCACCCCTATATGGTATGAAAGGTGTTTATAGTCGGGAGCATCAAGGATAACGAGGTCAGCCTGTTTGCCGGGTTCTATCGAGCCTATTTTATCTGCCCTGTCAATTGCTGCCGCGGCGTTTAGCGTGAGTGCGGTGATTGTTTCCTCAAGCGTCATTTCCATGTAAAGGGTGGCAAGGGAAAAGAGTAGAGGTATTGACTCCGAGAAGCAACTTCCCGGATTGAAGTCTGTTGCCAGACTCACCGAAAGTCCTGTATCGATCATGTACTTTCCTCGGGCGTAATCATCTTTCAAGCTGAACGCGGTTATCGGGAGAAGAACGGCTACTACCCCCCGTTTTTTCATCGAGTTAAGGCCTTCGTTCGAAGATTTCAGAAGATGGTCGGCGGAGATTGCGCCAACATCCCCTGCAAGTTCGGCGCCCCCGGTCCCGGCGATCTCGTCGGCGTGAATTTTAGGGGTCAAACCAAATTCTTTTCCATCAGTGAGAATTCGCCTGGACTCTTCTACGGTGAACGCACCTCTATCGCAGAAAACGTCGCAGAACTCCGCTCCCTGTTTCGCCGCGATAGGTGTCATCTCTTCAGTTACAAAATTAACGTACTCTTCTCTTGAATCCGAATATTCCGGAGGAATAGAATGGGCGCCGAGAAAGGTCGTTGCGATGTCCAGTGGTGTTTCGGTATTCAGGTCCTTCATTACTTTCAACTGTTTGAGCTCTGTTTTCTTATCCAGCCCGTAACCTGTCTTGCCTTCAACGGTCGTCACGCCGAACCGAACCATAGAACGTAGCCTCTCCCGGGACTCTTTCTTCAATTGGGGAAAAGAGGCTTGTCGGGTAGAAGTCACCGAACTCGCGATCCCTCCTCCTTCTTTGGCGATTTCTTCGTAGCTTTTACCCTGAAGTCTCATCTGAAATTCTTTGGCCCGGTAGCCAGAGAATACGAAATGAGTATGGGGGTCCACGAACCCGGGGAGAACGGGTCTGCCACCGGCATCAATTATTTCGATCTCTTCCTCTCTTATGTCGGTGAAATCACCCTTATTACCTAGTTCTGTGATGAGTCCATCCTGTATAAGGACTGTTCTGTTTTCCGTCACGGATAACTCGTTCATCTCCGGACCAGATACGGGCTCATTACCGCCTGGCGTAACCAGCTGACCGACATTTGTAACGAGCTTTTTATCCATCACAGATCCTCCAGGAGCCTGTTCTCTATGACCTGATCGGAAGAGAAATCACTAATCTGCAGATAATGTTCAGCCACGTTCATCAGCGCATCGGCCGGGACCAGACCTATTATTTCGCTTTCAGCTATATTTACACCATACCTTTCCGCCTCGGCTCGAATTAATTCAAAAACCAGGTGGAGAGAAGTCCTTGTGTGGTCCGTCAAGTTCATGGAAACCTGAACGAGTCCTTCTTCTTCAAGATCAACTCCCATTGCTTTGCAGTACCGCAACCCGCCGCTTGAATGTCTTACCCGTCGAGCGATTTCCCGGGCCACGGATAGATCGTCAGTTCTGAGGTTGACGTTGAATGCGACAAGAGGTTTTCTAGCTCCAATTGCCGTAACTCCAGCAGTGGGATGGACCTTTTCCGGACCGTAATCTGGTTTCCACTCCTCCTTATTTATCTTCTCGGGGAATCCCTCGAATTCGCCCCTTCTGATATTTTCCAGGTTCTTTCTTTCCGGCCGGGTGGCTGATTCTTCGTAAAGATAAATAGGAAGATCGTATTTATCGGTTGCAGCATTTGCAAGGCGTTTTGCAAGGTCTACAGCTTCATCCATCGCTACGTTTCTCACTGGCGTAAAAGGGATTACGTCGACCGCCCCCATACGGGGATGTTCACCCCTATGTTCGTTCATGTCTATTAAGTCAATTGCAATACCAATTGACTCCAGTGTTGACTCGAACAGCCCTTCCGGATTTCCAGCGTTAGTAACCACGAGCCGGTTGTGATCAGGATCGGCCGAATAGTCCAGAAGCTTGACGTCTTCGTGGCTCTTAAAAGGGCTAACTATCTTTTCTATGATCTCTTCGTCATTCCCCACGCTATAATTTGGTACTGACTCCAGGATTTTAGTCATTTAATTCCTCCTTTTGATTTACCAGGATTCGTGGCACCTTTGAGCAATGGTTAGTATTCTTAAATCGCTAAAAGTTTAATTGGACCTATTAACCAATAATCCTGATAACTTCTGTTAGTTCGAGCTTTCTATCCTAAGTTCCTCAATCAGGTCGCTGTCAGAGTTTAGAGGTTCTACTTGATATATTATTGTCTTTCCGTTCTTCTTCGCGATCGCTTCCAGGCGTGCTTCGTCCCGGCCCTGGCTATAGCGAGCGGTAATCCTGCTCGCCGAGGTAAGTTCTTCTTCGGATGCGTCTTCGCTGACAAGGGTAAGGGGTCCGGGATAATCTTTGATTCTTAGGGTCCAGAAATTGGAAGAAAAGTTACTTAATTGCTCGTTTTCGTCCTCGTTCCTCCCGATTATCGCTTTGGCCCCATTCCGCAGTCTGAAGTGACGTCCATGTCTCAGCAGTTTTACCTCCCTAACAGTGACTTCCTCGCGACCTTTACGGTCAAAAAGTTCCTGAAGTCTGTGACCAAATTCTTCTTCGGTAAGGAGACAACCTCCCGCCGGCTGACTGTAATTGTTGATGCCAAGTTTATCGGCTAGTTCTAATTGGACTCTTCGGGACCTACCTTCTATATCCAGTAAATCCTCCCTCTTTACCCAGCCTTCCTCTTCGGGAAGTGTTGGAGAGAGTAATTTAGCTGACAGGGGTCGAAGAAGTCTTTTATCAAGGCCACTTTTACTTTTTATGAGATCTATTGTATCCTTCCTCTGAGTCATTGGCCGTTGTCCGAGTACTTCGCCCGTGACGACGAAGTCAGCTGAGATTTCCTTCATGTAACCTTTTGCCTCTTGAAGTATCAAAGATCGGCAATCAAGACAGGGGTTCATAGCTGACCCGTATCCGTGTTCAGGTGACTTTATTATCTCCAGGTATTTCTCTTCGTCGACCTTTGGTCTTCTGATTTCTATTCCAAGATCTTCCTCGATCCGGTCGAAAAGGTCATCGTTTTCCTCTGTAGTAAACCCTGTTCTATAGTTCGCTCCGATTATCTCTACTCCCTGATCCAAGATCAGTTTAGCAGCTAATTGACTATCTAGCCCTCCCGAGATCAGAGCAATAGCTTTACGGTTTTTTACTCGTTTTTTGGACATTTGATCAACCTCGATATCGTTTTGTAAAGTTCTTTTCCACGTTCAAATTTAATTAACTCCAGAGAGATTTTCTACCAAAACTAGCCGAAGAATCCCGGGGCATCTCCTGAAATAAACCGGCTGGCTTGATGCTGGTCTCGCATTTTGAAGTGCGGGGTTTCTGGCACTTAGACAATACACAAGCCAGGTTATTATGGGGCGGCTATTTGGCTCTCAAGCTAACAGTTAACGGGAATTAGAACTAACCACAAGAATATCGGAGAGCTCGACGTCTTTGAACTAAAATCCGTCTTTGAAGAACGTCCGACTTTTTGGGAAGATCCGTTCGAGCAGCGGAAGTTTAGCCTCGCTATCCAGAGTTATATTGTCAGCCATAAGGGCTTCGGTTGGGCTCAAATACCCCGCGTAGAGCTGAGTAAAGGAACCGATATCCAGGGACAGATCCGGTTTTGAGGCTTTCTGTTTAAACTTGTTTATTGCCGGAGGAGAATCCCCATTGAAATTCAGGGAGTAACTTCCATCATTTTCTTTCAGAAGCGGGTCTTTTACGGACATTACTAGCTTACCTTTCAACCCTTCCTGGAAAGGCAAATACTCAAGCGCTGTTTCCACGTCGACACACCGGACCATGATTCCGGGTTTTTCCCTGGCTTCTACATCTCTGGGATCATTCACCAGGTCAAGTAGAGAAAGCTTATTTGGTAGAGGGGACGGTAATATTATTCGATTCATCTGAGAGCCGTGATTGTACAGAAACCGGAGTAGTTGATAGAAAGCTTCTTCGGTTTGGTAGATTAATTCTTCTACTTTAAGTTTCTTCTTCCATTCATCCTTTGAGCTCTTCTCTACCGAATATAGAACGTAACCTTTTACATCGTTGTTTTGTTCCCAGAGATAACAGTAGACGGTCCTATTCCATTGACTTAATTTCTGATGTTTCCACCACTTCGATGAACGATTTAGGGGTAAATTGAATTTTCGAATGAACTTGTGGTAAGCTGGTGCGATATCCTCGTAACCTTCCTCTGAAACCTGCCGGAATGAACCTCTTGGATCTTTCGCAGTGAACTCCAGTACTTCGGGGTCAAATTCGTAAGTTGTATACCGATCGCAGCACCTCCAGCCCAGTTTATCATAAAACGGATAAGAGAACGGCCAGAGGGAGGATAGGACTACTTCCTGATCTCTAAGCTCAACAAGCAATTCGGTCAGCATGGTTTTTATGTAGCCCTTATGCCTGTTTTCAGGAGAGGTTGCAACGGCACTGATCCCTCCCATCGGTAACCAATCCTCTCTAACCAGTGTTTCGAGGGAGTGGATACTCGATATTGCCAGCAAGTCCTCGCCATCGTAAATTCCCCGGGGGTTCCCGATTCTGAGCCAGAAGTCTTCGTCGTCATAATCAACTTCCTTTTTATGAGGGCTAAATGCGTAATGTAACATTTCCTGAAATTTTTCCCGGTCTTCTTCGGGTATTTTTTTGTAGTTAACCACCTCGTCCTCCTTTCATTGCGAGTTTTAAGAACTAAACTATTTGAATAATAACCAATTATTGGTTCAGTGTCATTACCGAGTAACCCAGATTTACTGGTTGAAATGAATGATATCTTGTTATTTTTACGTATTCGAGACTAAAATAGAGACTGCCTGCTCTGTCTGGCAATCACGAACTGGTCTCTTTATCATTTATGATAATACTGTATTGCTCTTTTTCTAAGATACATAATTATTCGTTGGAGGTAAAATGTACCTGAATGAGATTGTATGTGAGAGCTGTGGTTTCCTTTGTGGTCCGGATAATCCGGTCACATCGTGTCCGGACTGTGGTTCTCCTCTGAAGCTTCAGTACGACTTTGCTCGAATGAACCAAGAAGCAAGCAGGAATGAGCTTTCCGGTTGTGGGGTAAAACGTTATCGGGAATTACTTCCGCTGGATGACTCTCCAGTTAGCCTTGGTGAGGGCGATACTCCCGTTGTGCGTTCAAGCTCACTTGGTAGCGATATACCGGGAGAACTCTATTTCAAATTGGAATTTGTCAACCCGACGGGTTCGTTCAAGGATAGGGGGACGGTGGTGACTGTCTCCAAAGCTTGTGAGTGGGGAATGAATGCCGTTGTTGATGATTCCTCGGGCAATGCAGGGGCCTCTCTGGCGGCTTATTCAGCTAAAGCAGATCTTGATTGTACAATTTACGTCCCGGCAAGGGCATCCGGTGAGAAGATAGTCCAGATAAAAAGTTATGGGGCGGAGCTAGAAGAAGTTCCGGGTCCCAGGGAGAGAGCGACGGAGAAACTTAAGGAAAACACTTCGGGAGCAGATACTTATTATGCTTCGCATAATCTCAGTCCTTATTTCCCGGAAGGAATGAAGACAGTTGCTTACGAAATAGGTGAAGAATTCGGATGGAGCCCGCCGAACCATTTGGTAGTTCCGGTAGGTGGTGGAGCCCTTCTTATCGGACTCTACAGAGGTTTCAAGGAGCTTGCCAGATTGGGCTGGATCAACCGAGCGCCAAAGCTTCACGGGATTCAGACTAAATCATGCAACCCGGTGGTAACTGCTTTTGAAAACTCCTGGGATCAGACCAGGCCGACCGAGACCAGGCCAACGATCGCTGAAGGCGCACACATCTCGAACCCGGAGAGAGGAGAGGAAATCCTGGAAGGAATTAGGAACACCGGTGGACAGGCCCTGGAAGTAACGGAAAGCGAGGTTAAAAGATCGCTTCGGGAACTTGCCCAAAAGGAAGGTTTATTTGTAGAACCTACTTCCGCCGTTCCTCTGGCCGGTCTGAAGCGACTAAACGATAGCGGAGCTTTCGAGCCTGGAGAAAGAGTGCTAGTCCCTATTACGGGCTCGGGGCTCAAAGACGCAGAGACCTGGAGGGCCTCTTGAATAATTTTCGCTTGGACTCCTATGATTGGGAATAACGGGTTAGTCAGTTTTTGGTTATTATCTTCCGGAGGATGTTATGGAAAATCTACTTAGTCCAATAACCTTTGGTGAACTTAAGCTCGATAATAGAATAGTCCTGCCACCCATGCAGATGGGTTTGGCCGACGAAGAGGGTGAAGTTACAGAGAAGTTGATCGACCACTACGGACAGTATTCTTCTGACGTTGGCTTGATTATCGTTGAGCATAGCTTTGTCCTGCCCGAAGGTAAATATAGCTCCGGCCAGCTGGGAATAGATAGAAACAGCCTGATCCCGGGCCTGGAAGTGCTAGCGGAAGAGGCCAAAGAAGGAGGAGCGGCTGCGATAATTCAGTTGAACCACGCGGGGCTTAAAGGTAGAGGAGCCGAGTTTAATCTCCTTGACTTTGACTACGAAGGAAGTCTGACGAAGTACTCTAAAAAAGAAATAGATCGGATAGTGGAGGCATTTGTGGAAGCCAGCGGAAGGGCGATGAAGGCAGGGTTTCAGGGAGTAGAAATACACGGAGCCCACGGATTTCTCCTGAGTCAGTTTATTTCACCGATTACCAACGACCGGAATGACGACTACGGGGGAAGTTTTGAAGATCGGATCAGGTTACCTCTTAGGGTGGTAAAAGAGGTGGGGAATAAAATTGAAGAAGGAATTCTTTCCTACAGACTGGGAGCCACGGATCTCGACCCAAGGGGTCTTACAGTAGAGGAATCGAAGAGACTGGCTAAAAAACTGGATGCCCTGGACCTAGACCTGTTCGATGTTTCCGGTGGTTTGTGTGGAAGTAGTCCGGACGAACTGGA
Organism: Candidatus Bipolaricaulota bacterium; assembly: GCA_018334915.1. Taxonomy (GTDB): domain Bacteria; phylum Bipolaricaulota; class Bipolaricaulia; order M55B111; family M55B111; genus JAGXLP01. Next base: position 3,944 of record JAGXLB010000063.1, on the reverse strand, counting down.
AAATGAGCAGGGGTTTTTCGTTTCCCAGGCACGGAAAATCGGAAAAGTTGTTTCCTGTCCTGTTGTCGGTGTTGGTGGAGTAACGGATCCAGTTTACGCTAACGAGATAGTAAAAAACAGCGATGTAGACCTAGTAGCAGCCGGCAGGGCTCAGCTGGACGACCCTAACTGGGCAGCCGGAGCAGTGACCGAACTGGGCTAAATTTCAAGACCCTCTGCTGACTGTGGGGGTGTATTGAGTACCTGTTTGTCAGCGGGTAAGGCCAGTGCAGTACCCAGGTAATGGGACGGGTAGCACGAAAGAAAATTGATAAATTGAGAGATCTTTAATGGAAATTTTTGAGGAGGGAAGTTTATGAAAGGTTATTTTGGTCGATATCTCGATGTTTCCCTGTCGAACGGTGAAATTGGCGAATATGACGTGCCAGAAGAATGGCTGAAAAAGTTCCTCGGTGGAAGGGGAATTGGAGCGCGGATTATGTACGAGGAACTGGATCCGGGTGCAGATCCTCTTGGCCCGGAAAATATAATGGTTTTTGCCACGGGACCGCTCCAGGGGTTAAATATAGCTGGAGCGGGCAGACACCTTGTAATGGCTAAGTCCCCCAAAACTAATTCAGTAAACGGATCCTACGTCGGTGGTTTTATGGGACAAGAACTGGGGAAGTCCGGATACGATGGATTAATAATCAGAGGCACGGCTTCTACGCCCAAGTATCTCTTGCTAAAAGACGGTGAGGCCCAACTAAAAGACGCTGACGATCTCTGGGGTCTGGAGACGGCCGAGTTCGAGTATCAAATTCAAGAGAGAGAAGGGGACGTAAGAGTAGCCTCGATAGGTAAAGCGGGAGAAAACCTGATTTATTACTCCTGTATGATCTTTGACCGGAATAGAGCTGCCGGTAGGCCGGGATTCGGTGCAGTCTTGGGAAGTAAGAAACTGAAAGGAGTTGCAGTTAAAGGAGAAAAGAAAAAGAACCTTGCCTACCCGGATGAATTGAAATCCCGCAAGGCTGAATTCGCCCGGACACTGGCCGATACAAAGGCCGATTCCCTGGGTAAATACGGGACCGCAAGGGGAGTAGAAAGCCTAAGTGAGAGCGGCATACTGCCGACAAAGAACTTTCAACGGGGAGAGTTTTCGGAAGCGGAGGCAATCAGCGGTAAAACGATGGCGGATACCATCCTGGAGAAGAGGGATACATGTAATGCCTGCCCTATCAGGTGCAAAAGAGTAGTAAAGACTGAGTTCGGCGGTGAGCAGGTTCGTCCAGAGTACGGCGGACCAGAGTACGAAACAATTGCAGCATTAGGTTCTCTTTGCCTCAACTCTAATTTGGATGCCATTGCTCTCGCGAACCAGAAGTGCAATCAATACGGCCTGGACACGATATCGACCGGAGACACGATAGCGTTTGCGATGGAGGCCAGTGAGAAAGGTCTGGTGGACTGGAAAGTCGACTGGGGTGATCCGAAGGCCATAGTTGAACTTGTTGACGCCATCGCTAACAAAGAAGGGATTGGGAAGGAGCTTGCCAGAGGTATTAGCGTCCTTAAGGATGAGTTGGGGGCTGACTTTGCTGTAGAAATAAAGGGTCAGGAAGTACCGATGCACGAACCAAGAGGTAAGAAGGGTCTGGGTATCAGCTACGCGACCACCCCCAGAGGGGCGAACCACATGGAAGGTCCACATGACACCATGGTTGAAGACGAACCGTTGGCGCC
>JAGXLB010000063.1:0-1458 GCA_018334915.1 Candidatus Bipolaricaulota bacterium | reverse complement strand
AAAAAGGGGGTGGAAAATGTTCATTGACCTTGATTGGAAGAAGTTAACCTTGTTAGTTGCTCCATTTGTTTTATTGTTCGTTTTCTCTCTGGGTGCTCTTGGTGTTCAGGACGAAGACTGCTGTCTATACCAGGAAAAACCCGAGTGTCCCGAAAGATACAGTTCGTTCAATCCCTCAAAAGACACGTATTCTCCCGGAGAAACCGTAGAATTAACGCTTTCTGGCTTAACTGACGAGCACTTGATCGAAGAAATCAAGATAGAGAAATTAGTTGGCAGAGACGAGGGAGTAATTTACACGGAGGTAATAGATCAAAAGGTACCGGTTGACCAGACCGAATGGTCCTGGACCTGGAACCAGATCGGCAGTCACGGTGAGCAGGTAGTAAATGGTCGCTATTTTGCTCTTGTAGAAACGTATTGCTGCGGAATATACCGAACAAACTTCACGGTAAAGCCTCAGGTAAGACCCATGTGCACGTGCAATTGTTGCAGTGGTTGGTCTACTAGGCTTGACACTGGATGCAATCGGTACGAAACCGGGGAAGAGGTAATGGTTAATTTTTCGAACTGCAGGGACTGTGATATAGACTTCAAAAGGCTTTACATAGAGCGAAACGATCGTTGCTGTGGCGGCAGTGAAATCGTATTCAATCATGTATTTGAAGGTGGATTTGACCCGGGTAGAAACTGGAGCTGGGGATGGGATCAGCGTAACGCGGACGGTAATTTAGTGAAGCCCGGTCGTTACACGGTAGTGGTGGAAACGGAGTGTTGTGATACGCTCAAAGCTAGTTTTACCGTTTCTGAGAAAAGGGACTGCTGTCTATCTTCTTGCTGTGGTTCAGGTTTCCTATTCTTCGGTTCCTGTTGTTCCTGTACTAACTAGCGGCTAGATAATTATTATTGAGCTGAACTTCCGGTGGGGCGAGATAAGGTGCCCTACCGGAAGTGTTACTTATTCAAATCTTTCACAACTATATGAAAGCGAAACTTAATCCACGAATATTGGCTTTATTATTTCACTACTAGCTCTATGTGCTTATCTGACTGCCGGGATTTTGTCTACTATTACCTAAGACCTGCGATTTCCCCCGCACAAAAAGCGTCCAGGATTGATTACAAGACGTATATCCTCTAGTTCAAGAAAGTTTATCCCTTCACCCAGTGGGTTATAACTAAATCGTCCAGCCAAGTCTCTTCTTCGAGAATTTCAACCAGCACCCAGATGAGTTACGTTAATTGGCTCAAATATATTTGAGTCTCCAAGTAATAGTCTACCTTAACTGTTTAATGGAGGGTCCCTTTCCAGAGGGGCTTTCCTCATCTGAGTGCTGCACCAACCCTTGTTGGAGAAATAAATCTTGCGAATAAACTTACTTTTCAAGAAGGTGAAGAAGACCAGCTCAAATTAGGTCCAAGTTACAATTATCTGATAGACGAATCTGTCAATAGGTT
>JAGXLB010000253.1 GCA_018334915.1 Candidatus Bipolaricaulota bacterium | reverse complement strand
GTTTGAACCTTTTCTCCGGTCAAAGATAAAATTAACGGGAGATCGTACCCAGTGTTCGGAAAAGAAACTTTTTCCTCTTCCCCTTTCTTTTCTCTAACTTCTTCCCAGGCGTTTTCGGCCCGAGAAAAGTACTTGTGAGCACCTCTAACTGCTGCCGCCGATATTACCTTGGACATTTCTACCTCCAGGCAATAAGGTCCGAAAGTTAACCGGATACCCCCCTCAGTTAGGAAGGGTCAATGTCGATAACCTTACATAACCTCTCGAGCAAGACCGGACCACAATACTTTGACTGAATCTCTCAGCGAACTCCTTTCCAGAGACACGGCTTCACCACTTTGACTGCTCCTTCTTATATCTTCGCTATAGGGAATAAAACCCAGGGGTTCCTCATCCAGATCCTCGAGTAGAAACTCCCTGTCCGCTGCTCCCCTGACTTTGTTACAGACGGTATAGATAGAGTCTATACCGACGTCAGCTGCCAGATCTTCGATTCTCAGCTTCGTTTCTATACTTCTTCGGTCGGGTTCAACCACGGCAAGCAGAGCATCAACTCCTTCTCCCGTACCCCTGCCAAGATGCTCTATTCCGGCCTCCATGTCCACTAATACTATTTCGTCTCTGTCCAGGACGAGATGGTTCAATACCTGACGCAGGAAAGCATTTTCGGGACATGTACATCCTCCGCCTCCGGACCATACAGTTCCAAATACCATCAACTTAACCCCGTTCTTTTCTACGTAGAATTTATCCGGTATATCCTTTACCTTTGGATTCAGCCTGACAAGCCCACCACCACCAGCTCTCTCCGCGATTAGATCCTCCATCTCTACTAACGGGGTTACGTCATTACGGACGCCGAGACAGGAACTGAGGTTCATGTCGGGATCGGCGTCAATAGCTATTACATCACGGTCCCGGGAAACTCCGTAGAAAGCAAGGAGTGCAGAAATCGTGGACTTCCCGACTCCCCCCTTTCCCACGACGGCAACCTTCATTATATTTCCCCCTTTGCCTTCTCAATGAACCGTTTACAAAATTCCTTTCCAAGTATCGAAATCCCCTCAGTGGTAAGACAATCGATCGCGGTTTTCTCGAACAGGAAGTTTATTTTATCCTGGAATTCGTCACCGCCACTCCAGAAAACCAGGGCAAGCCTAATTTTTGGAAGCACGCGAAAAGCATAACCCGAGTCACCCATATCTATCTCTTCTCCGCCTAATTCCGCCGAGACCGCCTCGAATTCGCTCTTTTTGGACTGGAAAGTTCTGGTCAACTTCAATTCGGTGTTCTTTTTGAAATTTTCAGAGTAAAACTCGCCGTGGGGAATTTCGCGAAATCCTACCCATTCATCCGATCCGGCGGGATTTTCGGTAAAAGATAGATAGTTTAAAATCAATACTTTGAGGTGATCTTCGACTTCTCCGGAAAGAGGCTCTACTGCGAATTCGTCAGGGCTTATTTTCAGTTCTCGGTTAAATAGCTTTAAACGAATATCGCCATTGAGATACCGGGCACCGCTATCAACTGCAATCTGCTCCGGATCTTTCGTTTCGAGCTTTTTGCGAAGCTTTTTTTGCTGAATCACTCAGCTTTCCCCCTTTGAATTAGGGGTGGTTAAGTGACTTAGGGGGCAAATTATTACGCTAATCCAGGAGATAGAGTCTGAGACCACCCAAATATCAATATTGTTATAACAAGAAGGATTTACAGTGTCAAGTAAAAAGGGGTGTATACTGTATAATGTGAAGATTATCACTATCACTTTGTAGAGGTCATCCTAATAACTCAAAAAGAGTGATAGCAACGACGGGGATAAATAGTGGATTACGGGTCGCGAAATTTTTTAATAAGGAAAATCCTTTTTCCCCGAGTTAAGCTGTAGAGGATGTAATCGCGTCGAACGTGCAGCTACTTATACAGTCCCCACAGCCAATACACATGCTCGGGGACGGCATCATAGGGGGTTCGCCGGGTTCTTCCTGGGTTAATATTCCGGGAGAGCAGGCTGCTTCGGCCGGACAACCTCCGGCCTCGTCCGAAGCACAATGATCTGCGCGGCACAGTTCATAGTTGATAATTACGTATTTAGACGGTTGCATGCTTGTAATTACCCGCCGAATTGGTTAACAAAATCGCAAGTAGTGGAACTTTACCAAAATTTGCCGAGAGCCCCCAGGGCACCCCCTGGGGGTGAATCGGCTTATTGTTGGCTCTCCAGCACTCAATTCGCCCTGCTCAATTGTACTAGGAACAAATACGAGACGAGTTCCGAATTGAGCGATGGGCGATTTGCTGCTGGGGCTTGGTTTGTAAAAGACCAAAAAAGCTGCTTAAAAAAGCTTTTCTACAAGCCCCGTCATGTGACCGGGTTCTTGACTTATACTTTTCAATTATTATAGAAAAATAGCATACAAACGCAAATATATATGGTTAGAATTAAGTTTTGTCAAAATTGGAAGGACGGCTGGTTGTCTGTTGGGATCAAAATACATATTCTTACCAGACGGGAAAACTTTCCTGTAACGGAAATAAAGAATTGGTCCAGGTTTAATAACTTTGCCGTATTCGAATAATTTGAAAGGAGGGAGTTAAAATGGCTACTAACGGGAGCGAACTGGAGAAACTGAAGTCTCTTTTGGACTACGGTATCGACCACAACGATGAGCACCAGGACGAGGTCGAGGAGTGGGCAAATACTGCGCGGGATCTGGGTTACGACCAGACGGGGGAAATTCTCGCTGATGCCTCAGATAAGCTTGGAGAGGCCACGAACCTTCTGGACGATGCAATGAAGAAGTTAAACAAGGGAGGCCGGTAAAGGATGTGTTTGTCGAGAGCATATTTGAATGATAGGGAGGGGGAAACTCCTGTATTGGAAGAAATATCTTCTCTGAAAGTCAGGAAAGAAGAATTGGTTTTTTCTACTATTTTGGGTGAAGAACATGTAATCAAAGGTCAAATTAAAAAGATAAATTTTGCAGAAAGCAAGATCATAATTGAGAAAGACCAAAACACCCAAGAACTCTAAGTCCGTCTCATTTTACGTCGTGGAGCTCCAATTAATTTAACCTCTATCCTTTTTAATTTGAAAGTTGCATCGTGTCTGCATGCTCTATATGCTGGGTCAGGAAGATCAGGTAGAAAGTGCGTTCAGACAGGTTTACCCTTTTTCAGGGAAAAACTCAATGACGATAATTTTGGCGAAAGAAATCAAAAAAATAATGGTCAGGCTTCTAGCTGACAGGTAGAACTTTTACTGCTTAACCCTGTCTCTTCCACTCCACATTCTCGAAGAAGTTCCGGGTCTTCTTGAATGTGTTTACAGATTGTACATATCCTTCCTCTTAAATCACTTACCTCACTGTTATATACCCCGGAAGCCAGTTCTTCTATTAAATGCTGAGTGGTCTCGTCTAGCTCTTCTATTTTCCCCCG